>NZ_KV808297.1:465295-565120 GCF_001812205.1 Rothia sp. HMSC069C10 | reverse complement strand
AATGCGTCCAAGTTTCGGGGCGCAGTTCAATTGTTCCTTGGTCGAACGACAAGGAATAATTGAGACTCACACTAAGTAACGATTCGCGGCAGAAGAATACCGCGCAGAAGCCAGGAGAAACGATGACCTCTACCTCTCAGCCCAACCAGGAACTGACTCACGTGCGCGCCGACGGCTCGGCACACATGGTGGACGTTACGGAGAAGTCAGTTACCACCCGCACCGCCCTGGCTGAAGCAACCGTGCGCACCCGCGAAGACGTGATTGCCATGATTTTTGACGCTGACCTGCCCAAGGGCGACGCTCTTCCCGTTGCACGTGTTGCCGGCATCATGGGCGCTAAGCGCACCCCGGAAATCATTCCCCTCTGCCACCCGCTGCCCCTGGGCAAGATCACGGTGGACTTTGAGCGCGGCACCGACTTCGTGCGTATTGAGGCCTCCGTGAAGACCCGCGGCGTCACCGGCGTAGAGATGGAGGCGCTCACCGCCGTCTCCTCGGCGGCACTGACCGTTTTCGACATGATCAAGGCAGTCGATAAGTACGCCGTAATTACCGATATCCGTGTTCTGGAGAAGAGCGGCGGCAAGTCCGGCGACTGGTCCGTCCGCGAGGAATCCTAAGCTACGGCGGTGCACCGCCCCCACCGTCATCTGATAGATACAGAAAAGGAAAGCCAATGAGTAGCGAAGACTACACCATGCCCGAGAACCTCACCGGTCTGGTTATTGTCGCCTCCACCCGTGCAGCCCGCGGTGTGTACGAGGATAAGTCCGGCCCCATCGCCGTGGAGTGGCTGCGCTCGCGCGGCTTCGACACCCCGGATGCCGTGGTCATTGAAGACCGCGATATTGTCGAGTACTTCAACACCCTGGTGGCTGAAGGTAAGAAGAACGGTAACCTACCGACCTTCATCCTGACCAGCGGTGGTACCGGTCTGAACTCTGACGACCAGACCGTGGAGGCGGTTCGCCCACACCTGGACAAGGAAGTACCCGGCATCATGCACGCCTTCTGGATGAACGGTCTGAAGAACGTTCCCGCCGCGGTGCTTTCACGCGGCGTGGCGGGCGTCATTGACCGAACCTTCGTGATGACCCTGCCCGGTTCGCGCGGTGGTGTGAAGGACGGCGTGGCAACCCTCGACCCGCTTGTTGAGCACATCTGCCGTCAGATGGAGGACTACCATGACCACTAAGCCGCAGAAGGAAGAATCCCTGGACCACTCGGGCGCGCACGGTGCTGAGCCGAGCGGCTCGACCGTGGTGTTCACTGATATTACGGAGGCTCCCCTGGAACCGCTGTACGCGGCGGCTAAGGCTGAGGTTATGACTGATGCCATGGGTGCCCTGGTAATTTTTGACGGCATTGTGCGCAACCATGATCACGGTAGCGCGGTGCGCGGGCTGTCCTATAGCGCGCATCCGCAGGCTCGTGAGTATATTGCGGAGGTTGCCGCCGAGGTTGCTGCCGAGCTGGACGGTGTGCGTCTGTGGGCTGTGCATCGTGTGGGTCCGATTGCTATTGGTGAGTCGGCTCTGACCGTGATGGCGGCGGCTGCTCACCGTGGCCGCGCGTTTGATGCCTGTGAGCTGGTGGCTGACCGGGTGAAGGCTCGTGTGCCGATTTGGAAGGAACAGGAACTGCTCGATGGAAGCATCGAGTGGGTTGGTGTGGACACTTCGCCTGCTTAGCCTTCTGAATATTCTGATATCTCTATATAAGCCTGTCAGGGGGATTTCTCTCGGGCAGGCTTATTCTCCTTGAAAGCTCAAGTCACCTCTACTACTAGACGCGAGGAATCCCTATGTCTTCTCAGCCTTCAACCGGCACGGGCGAGCTCTCTGCCGCTGAGCGTGCGTTCTATTCTCGTCAGCTGATTCTGCCCGAAATGGGCTACGAGGCTCAGCTGGCGCTCAAACGCGCACGCGTGGTGGTGCTGGGTGCTGGCGGTTTGGGTGCTCCCGCGCTGCTGTACCTGGCGGGTGCCGGGGTCGGTCAGATTGTGGTGGTTGATGATGACGTCGTGGATGCCTCGAATCTGCACCGCCAGGTGATTCATACGCACGCCAGAGTGGGTAATTCTAAGGCTGAGTCTGCCGCAGAGTCTTTGCGCTCGCTGAATCCTTTTATTGAGGTTGTGCCGGTGCGTGAGCGTTTAACGGAGGCGAATGTTGATGATTTGCTGTCTGGCGCTGATTTGGTGCTGGATGGTAGCGATAATTTTGAGTCGCGTTATATGGTGTCGGCGGCGGCGGCGCGTGCTGGGATTGCGCATGTGTGGGCTGCGATTCTTGGCTTTGATGCGCAGTTGAGTGTGTTTTGGGCGGGACACGGTCCGGTGTATGAGGATTTGTACCCTCATGCTCCTGCTGCCGGTAGTGTGCCTTCGTGTAGTACTGCTGGCGTGGTGGGCGCTATGGCTGGTGTGGTGGGTGCTGCTATGGCTATGGAGGCAGTGAAGCTGTTGACCGGGGTGGGGGAGCCACTCATGGGTGAGGTTGGCCTATATTCGGCGTTAAGCGGGAGGTGGGAATATATACCTCTCGTAGCTAGCGTGCAAGCTGTACCTAAGAAAAGTGTCGTTTTGCCTCAAGAAACGAGTTATAAGCCCAAAAATTATGTAACAATTCGTAATATTTCTCAGGATTTTACTAGCTCTTCTACTGATTCGACGCCTCGTCCCATAAGTGCCCAGGACCTTAAAAAGCTGTCATCGGATGAAAATATTGCCCTTTTGGACGTCCGTGAGCAGGTGGAATTCGAAGCTTTTGCTATTGATGGGGCTATTAATCTTCCTCTGACTGAGTTGCTGGAGGCCGGTCGGAATAGTGTTTTAAAGGCCTTGATTGAGCGTAAAATCCCCGCAAATGCCCAGAAAATCGTTATTTACTGCACCGGATACACCCGAACGGTTGAGGCGGCTCGTGAAATAGCGCCTCTGGAGGAGCGTTCTGTGTACATGCTTGAGGGTGGAATTTCCGCCTGGCTTACGGTCTAAAAAACCCTTATTTCGTATGAATTAGGCAAGGTTTTTATCTCGTATTTTCCATGCCAAATTTCCGATATATTGGGCAGTATGGAACAAGCATCACAGATTAAGGGCCCGGACGGCCCCCTTACCGATCAGCTGATCAAGTTCGGTAAGTTCTTCTCCCGCTGGGATGAGACTGAAGACGGCCGCGCCGTCTTCCGTGAAGGCGGCCGCGAAGGTGACGCCTTCTACCGCGACCGTTGGAGCCACGATAAGGAAGTTCGCTCTACCCACGGCGTGAACTGCACCGGCTCCTGCTCCTGGAAGGTGTACGTCAAGGACGGCATTATCACCTGGGAAGCACAGGAAACTGACTACCCCTCGGTTGGTCCCGACCGCCCCGAGTACGAGCCCCGCGGTTGCCCCCGCGGTGCAGCATTCTCGTGGTACACCTACTCTCCCACTCGCGTTAAGTACCCCTACGTTCGCGGTCTCCTGCTGGAGATGTACCGCGAAGCGAAGGCAATCCACAACGATCCCGTGGACGCCTTCCACTCCATCGTGTCCGACCCCGCCAAGCGTGCACGCTACGTGAACGCACGTGGTAAGGGTGGTCTGGTGCGCTCGACCTGGGCTGAGGCTCTCGAGCTGATGGCTGCTGCTCACGTGCACACCATCAAGTACTACGGCCCCGACCGTAACACCGGCTTCACCCCGATTCCGGCAATGTCCATGGCGTCCTTCAGCGCGGGTGTTCGCTACATCCAGCTGGCCGGTGGCGTCATGACCAGCTTCTACGACTGGTACGCTGACCTCCCCGTGGCTTCCCCGCAGGTCTTCGGCGACCAGACCGACGTTCCCGAGTCCGGCGACTGGTGGGACGCTGCATACCTCATCATGTGGGGTGCAAACGTTCCGCTGACCCGTACCCCGGATGCTCACTGGGTCTCCGAGGTCCGCTACCGCGGTACCAAGGTTGTCACCGTGAGCCCCGACTACGCCGACAACACCAAGTTCGCTGACGAGTGGCTGCCCGCCCAGGCAGGTACCGACGCGGCACTGGCAATGGCGATGGGCCACGTCATCCTTAAGGAGAACTACGTCGACCAGCGTGTCGAGTTCTTCGAGGACTTCTCCCTGACCTACACCGACCTTCCCTTCCTGGTCACCCTGGAAACCCGTGAAGACGGCATTAAGGTTCCCTCCAAGTTCCTGACTGCAGCTAAGCTCGCTGGCGAGGCTGAGCAGCCGAACGCTGACTTCAAGCCCGTCCTGATGGACCGCGAGACTGGCGAGGTCTTCGTGCCCAACGGCACCATGGGTCACCGTTACGCTCAGGAAGACCAGGGCAAGTGGAACCTGGATTTGCAGGGTCGTAAGCCGATTCTGTCGATTCGCGACCTGCCTCAGGGCCAGTCCGCAGCGGTTGAGATTAAGATGCCGACCTTCGATAACCCGAAGGGTCACGGCGACGTCATTACCCGCGGCGTGCCCGTAACCTACGTTGATGGTCACGAAGTTACTACCGTCTTCGATATCATGCTGGCACAGTACGGTGTGGGCCGTGAGGGTCTGCCCGGTACCTGGGCTAAGGACTACGAGGACTGGAACGTTCAGAACACCCCGGCATGGCAGGAGCAGATTACTTCTGTCCCCGCCGAGGCTGTTATTCGCGTTGCCCGCGAGTTCGCCAAGAGCGCCCTGGATTCCGGCGGCCGCTCCATGGTCATCTTCGGTGCAGGTATCTGCCAGTGGTACCACGCTGACACCACCTACCGCGCTATCCTCGCTCTGCTGAACCTGACCGGTTGCCAGGGTCGCAACGGTGGCGGTTGGGCTCACTACGTGGGCCAGGAGAAGGCACGTCCTCTGACCGGTCTGACCAACATTGCGAACGCTCTGGACTGGAGCCGCCCGCCGCGTCACATGATCGGTACCGGCTTCTGGTACATGCACACTGACCAGTTCCGTCAGGACGCATACTCCACCGACTACCTGCAGTCCCCGCTGGCTAAGGGCGAGCTGCGCGACGTTCACACTGCTGACGTTGTGGCACGTTCTACCCGTATGGGCTGGATGCCGTTCTACCCGCAGTTCCCCGAGAACTCGCTGGATCTGGCAGACAAGGCAGAGCAGGCAGTGGCACGCGGCGAGGCTTCCTCGAACGCGGACTACATTGCACAGCGCCTGAACTCCGGTGACCTGGAGTTCTCCGTTGAGGACGTTGACAACCCCGTCAACTGGCCTCGTACCCTGACCCTGTGGCGTTCGAACCTGTTCGGTTCCTCCGCTAAGGGTGAGAGCTACTTCCTGAAGCACCTGGTCGGTAGCATGGACAACGTCCAGGGCTCCGACTCGGAGAAGCTGCCGAACGAAGTGAAGTGGGTTGAGGACGCGCCTCAGGGCAAGCTGGATCTGCTGGTCACCTCGGACTTCCGTATGACCTCCACGACCCTGCTGTCTGACATCGTTCTGCCGACTGCTACCTGGTACGAGAAGCACGATATCTCCTCGACCGATATGCACCCGTTCCTGCACGCGTTCTCCCCGGCAATTGACCCGCCGTGGGAGGCAAAGACCGACCACGAGACCTTCAAGGCACTGGCGTTTGAGTTCAGCCGCCTGGCTAAGAAGCACCTCGGCGTCCGTAAGGACATCGTTTCGGTCCCGCTGTTGCACGACACCCCCGGCCAGATTGCTCAGCCCGGCGGTCACGCACCCGACTGGAAGAACACCCCCGGTATGGTGGGCGTACCCGGCAAGAACATGCCGAACTTCGTCACCGTCGAGCGCGACTACGGCGCACTGTACGACATGTACACCACCGTTGGCCCGCTGTTCGATAAGCTCGGTGCAACCACCAAGTTCATCACTTACGACCTGAAGGACGAAGTCGCGAAGATGGCTAAGGAATTCGGCGTGATGGACTCCGGTAAGGGCGCAGGCCGTCCGGCACTGGATACCGACGTGAAGATTTCTGAAGCAATCCTCATGATTTCCGGTACCTCCAACGGTGAGGTCGCTGTCAAGGGCTTCAAGGAGCTTGAGAAGCAGACCGGTCTGCACCTGATGGACCTGGCAGAAGGTAACGAGGAACGTCGTATCACCTTCCCTATGACCCAGGCCGCACCGCAGCCCGTGATGACCTCCCCCGAGTGGTCCGGTTCGGAGACCGGTGGTCGCCGTTACGCTCCGTTCACCGTCAACATCGAGAAGAAGAAGCCGTTCCACACCCTGACCGGCCGTATGCACTTCTTCCTCGACCACGACTGGATGCACGAAATGGGCGAGGCTCTGCCGATTTACCGTCCGCCGCTGGATATGACCGGCCTGTACAACGAGCCTGAGCTCGGTACTACCGATGGTGTTTCGGTTGCTGTTCGCTACCTGACCCCGCACAACAAGTGGGCAATTCACTCGCAGTACTTCGATAACCACTACATGCTGAGCATGTTCCGTGGCGGTCCGACTGCATGGATGAGCCCGCAGGACGCTGAGAAGATTGGCGTCAAGGATGGCGAGTGGATTGAGTGTGTGAACACCAATGGTGTCTTCGTCGGCCGTGCGGTTGTTTCGCACCGTATGCCCGAGGGCGTTTGCTACGTCTACCACGCTCAGGAGCGTATGGTTAGCCCGAAGTCTGAAGTCACCGGTAAGCGCGGTGGTATTCACAACTCGGTGACCCGTATTCTTCTGAAGCCCACCCACATGATTGGTGGCTACGCTCACCAGGCGTTCGCCTTCAACTATCTTGGACCGACCGGTAACCAGCGAGACATCGTCTCGTACATCCGTCGCCGTAAGTCCCAGGAGGTAACTTTCTAATGCGCGTTATGGCACAAGTTGCTATGGTGATGGCGCTCGATAAGTGCATCGGCTGCCACACCTGCTCCGTGACCTGTAAGCAGGCATGGACGAACCGAGCCGGTACCGAGTACGTCTGGTTCAACAACGTTGAGACTCGTCCCGGTCAGGGTTACCCCCGCCGTTACGAGGATCAGGAGAAGTGGAAGGGCGGCTGGGTGCTGAACAAGCGCGGTCGTCTGGAGCTCAAGAGCGGTAACCGCTTCCAGAAGCTCTTCACGATCTTCGCTTCCCCGATTCAGCCCGAGCTGAACGACTACTACGAGCCCTGGACCTACGATTACCAGAACCTGACCAGTGCTCCTCTGGGTGATGACTTCCCGGCTGCTAAGCCGGTCTCCCTCATCACCGGTGAGGACACCAAGGTCGAGTGGGGTATGAACTGGGACGACAACCTGGCTGGTGCGACCGAGTACGGTCACCTGGACCCGCTGGTTGAGAAGGTTCGCAAGAAGGCAGAGGACAAGATTAAGTTCGAGTTCGAGCAGACCTTCATGTTCTACCTGCCTCGTATTTGTGAGCACTGCTTGAACCCCTCCTGCATGGCTTCTTGCCCCTCCGGCGCTATCTACAAGCGCGCTGAGGACGGTATCGTTCTGGTTGACCAGGACCGTTGCCGCGGTTGGCGTCAGTGCATCACCGGCTGCCCCTACAAGAAGGTGTACTTCAACCACAAGACGGGTAAGGCTGAGAAGTGTACCTTCTGCTACCCCCGTATTGAGGCTGGTATTCCGACCGTGTGTGCTGAGACCTGTGTTGGTCGTATGCGCTACATCGGTATCTTCCTCTACGATGCAGACCGCGTGACTGAGGCTGCTTCGGTCGAGGATGAGAAGGATCTCTACGAGGCTCAGCTGTCGCTGATGCTTGATCCTTCGGATCCGGCTGTGATTGAGCAGGCTCGTAAGAACGACATCCCCGATGCGTGGATTACTGCAGCTCAGAAGTCGCCCGTGTACAAGCTGGCGAAGGAGTGGAAGGTGGCTCTGCCCCTGCACCCCGAGTACCGCACCATGCCGATGGTTTGGTACGTGCCGCCGCTGTCTCCGATTGTTGACCTGCTCAAGGAGCAGGGCCACGATGCAGAGAACAGCAACAACCTGTTCGGCGCTATTGAGTCTCTCCGTATTCCGGTTGAGTACCTGGCTGAGCTGTTCACCGCTGGTGACACTGAGGTTGTTACTAACGTTCTGCGCCGCCTGGCTGCGATGCGTTCGTACATGCGTGACATCAACCTCGGTGGCGAAGGCAACGAGGAGATTGCTCAGGCAGTTGGCATGACTGGTCAGCAGGTGTACGAGATGTACCGCCTGATGGCTATCGCTAAGTACAACGAGCGTTACGTCATTCCGAAGGCTCACATGGAAGACGCCCACAACCTTGAGGAAATGGGCTGCTCCTTGAGCGTGGATGGCGGACCCGGCATGTACGGCGATGCGTTCAACGACATGGAGGGTCGCCCGACCCCCGTGTCCACCGGTGTCTACGAGGCTAACAACAAGGTCAGCTTGTTCAGCTGGGACGGTTCTTCCCGTCCTGACGGCCTCTTCCCGAATACCACCGGAAAGAAGTAATAAGTGGCTGGATTCTTTTCCAAGCTCATGGGCAAGGCCGGTTCCGAGGCTACTGTCTCGGAGCCGGCTCAGCCGGAGAACCCGTTTGATATCGATTACGGTCCCGGCGAGGATAAGGACTCGGTGATTTACCAGGTGAGCGGTATGCTCCTGGGCTACCCCGATGAGGAGACTCTGAAGGTTCTGCCTGAACTGGTGGAGATTACCGCTTCCACCCAGGATGAGGCTTTCATTGCTGCCGTTGATGCGGTTCAGCAGTGGCTGACTTCTAAGGACCTGGAGGATGTGCAGTCCGAGTACGTGCAGGAGTACGACCTTTCACGTCGTCATTCTCTGCATCTGTCCTACTGGACCGATGGTGATACCCGCCGCCGTGGTGAGACGCTCCTGCGTTTTAAGCAGATGTACCGCGACTCCGGTATGTTGACCGTTTTGAATGGTGAGCTTCCGGACTACCTGCCGCTGGTGCTGGAGTTCTGTGCGTTGGTGGATCGCCGTAAGGGACGTTCCGCTTTGCAGGCGTACCGTCCGTCCCTTGAGCTTCTTCGTCTGTCCATGAAGGACGGAAATCTGCCCCACTACGGGTTGTTGCAGAGCATCTGCGATACCCTTCCTGGCGTCTCTCCGCAGACTCAGGAGGAGGTCCAGAAGATGGCTGGCTACGGCCCTCCCGTCGAGACTGTTGGCCTGAATGGCTACGCTGATCATCAGCTGCTCCAGCAGGCTTCGGCTCGTTCTAACTAGTTTTATCCCTTGTGAGGAGACAACACGTGTACGTACTTGCTTCTGAGAACGCAGGACATGCTGCACAGGCTGTAGCCGATCCGGGTATTGTTGACATCCTGCTGTGGGGCGTTCTGCCCTATGTTGCACTGGTCATTCTGATTGGTGGCACCATTTGGCGTTACCGTACTGACCAGTTCGGATGGACTACCCGCTCGTCCCAGGTCTATGAATCGAAGCTGTTGCGCATCGCTTCGCCCCTGTTCCATTACGGTCTTGCGGCCGTTTTCCTTGGCCACGTTGGTGGTCTGCTGGTGCCTAAGGCATTCACCGACCTGGTCATTTCGGAGGACACTTACCACATTGTGGCGCTGGCTGGCGGTTCTGTTGCTGCGGTCGCAACCATTGTTGGTATGTTTGTTCTGATTGGTCGCCGTGTTTCGAACTCTCGTGTGCGTTCGGCTACCACTCGTAATGACGTTTTCATGTATGTCGTTTTGGTTCTGGTGATTCTCGCCGGTACTGCGGCTACTCTAATTTCGGCAGTGAACCCCTCGGGTGGTTTGCCTCCGGTGAATGGTCACGAGGTTCACTTCAACTACCGTGAGACCATTTCTGTGTGGTTCCGTTCGCTGTTCTACTTCCACCCTGAGGTGGCTCTGATGGTGAATATTCCTGTGGCTTTCAAGATTCACATCGTGGTGGCTATGGTTCTGTTCATCATTTGGCCGTTTACCCGCCTGGTGCATGCACTGACTGTGCCTCTGCACTACCTCTTCCGCCCCTACACCGTGTACCGCTCTCGTGGCGGCCAGCGTGTTGGTGCACGTCGAGGTTGGGATCCGGTTGGTACTCTCCCGCGTGAGCGCGCCGACCGCTAATACACATATCCATATTGCAAAAGAGGAAATATGAGCACCCCTGCTGCACCGAGCTACGACCTGAAGAATGGTCAGCTCCGTAACGTTCTGCTTGCAACCTTCGCCTCGACCATTGGTTTCTGGGCGTGGACCGTTGTTGGCCCGCTGGCCAAGATGTACGCAAAGCAGATGCACCTGGACGCTGGTATGACCAGCCTTCTGGTTGCTATGCCGATTTTCATCGGCGCTATCGGCCGTATTCCCGTTGGTGGTCTGACTGACCGCTACGGTGGTCGTATTATGTTCACCGCTGTTCTGGCGATTAGCGCACCCCTGGTCTTCCTGGTTGGTGTTGCTGGTCAGATGAACTCGCTGCCCATGCTGCTTGTTGTGGCGTTCTTCCTGGGTATTGCGGGTACCGTGTTCGCTGTGGGTATTCCCTTCAGTTCCGCATGGTATGACGCTTCCAAGAAGGGTTTTGCGACCGGTGTGTTCGGTGCCGGCATGGTGGGTACTGCAATTTCTGCATTCGCTACCCCCCGCCTGGTGCAGGGTATTGGTTACTTCCAGACTCACGTTCTGATTGCTGTTATCTGTGCTGTAACCGCTGCTATCTCTTTCTTCTTCTTGAAGGATTCCCCGGCAACCATCGGCCGTGAGGTTACTCCGCTGATGCCGAAGATTGTTCAGGCATTCAAGGTGAAGACCACTTGGCAGCTGTGCTTCCTCTACGCTGTTGTGTTCGGTGCGTTCGTGGCATTCTCGAACTACCTGCCTACTTACCTGAGCAACATCTACAACTTCAACGCTAACGACGCTGGTATGCGTGCGGCTGGCTTTGCGGTTGCTGCTGTGATTGCTCGTCCCTTCGGTGGTGTGCTGGCTGATAAGTTCGGTCCGAAGATTATCACCCTCATCTCCCTGGGTGGTGTGGTGATCCTGGCAGTTATTACCGCGTTCCAGCCTGATGCTGAGCACGTGTATGGTGCTGTTTTCATCCTGATGGCTGCTCTTCTGGGTCTGGGCCACGGCTCGGTCTTCGGCTGGGTGGCTCGTGCGGCTGATCCGAAGAACGTTGGTGCGGTGTCCGGTGTGGTTGCTGCTGCTGGCGCTCTGGGTGGTTTCTTCCCGCCGCTGGTGATGGGTGCAACCTACAACCAGGCTGAGAACAACTACTTCATCGGTCTGATGCTGCTGGCTGTGACTGCGGCTCTGGCTTTCCTGTCGGCATTCCTGGTGCCGCACGGTGGCAAGCCCAACCACGCTAAGTAGGTTCTTCTAGTACATCCTTCTGCAGGATGTATGCGAAGTTTGCTTTGACTGAGTCCGGCTCGTTTTCTCTTCGGAGGGAACGAGCCGGACTTTGTGCTTTTTTGCTGTTTTGTCGTCTGACAGGGGTGGGCTTTGGCGGGGCAGAAGAGTTTGATGTTTGGGCATGTCGAATGTTGGTAAAGCTAGCGAAACTTTGTGGAGATGTGGGACACTTTAAAGTGTTCGACTCGTCGCAATAGCGCGACGTGACCCCTCTACGGTTTGCGCCGACCAATAGGAGAATCCTATGTCCTTTATTGATCGTCATCTCGGCCCCCGTTCCGCAGACGCAGAGCAGATGCTCGAAACCCTGGGATACTCTTCCCTGGATGCGCTGATGGACGCTGTCGTCCCCTCCCAGATTCGCCTTGACGGCGAATTGCAGTTGCCTGCTCCGCTGTCGGAGCATGAGGCTCAGGCAAAGATCGCCGGCTATGCTGCGAAGAATAAGGTTCTCGCCCAGATGATTGGTGCCGGATACTACGATGCAGTAACTCCCGCAGTTCTGCGCCGTAACATTCTGGAAAACCCCGGTTTCTACACTTCTTACACCCCGTACCAGGCTGAGATTTCTCAGGGTCGTCTGGAGGCTCTGCTGAACTTCCAGAACACCGTGATGGAGCTGACCGGCCTGGAGATTGCAAACTCCTCCCTGCTGGATGAGGCGTCAGCAGTGGCTGAAGCAGCTGTCATGATGTACCGTGCAAACCGCAAGGTGAAGAATGGCTTCTTCGCGATTGACTCCCGTTGCCTGCCTCAGGTTATTTCGGTGACTCGCGGCCGTGCAGAGATGCTCGGCATTCCCTTCGTCATTACTGATTTCTCTGAGGGTCTGCCTGAGGGCGACCTGTACGGTATCGTCCTGGCGTACCCCGGCAATGAAGGCGATATTCGCGATATTGAGCCGCTGATTAAGGCCGCTAAGGAGCGTAACGCCCTGGTCACTGTGGTCGCTGACCTGTTGGCTCTGACCCTGCTGAAGTCTCCGGGTGAGCTGGGTGCTGATATCGCAGTTGGTAACACTCAGCGTTTCGGTCTGCCCTTCTTCTTCGGTGGCCCCCACGCTGCGTACATGGCTGTTCACAAGGGCATGGAGCGTACCATGCCTGGCCGTCTGGTGGGTGTTTCTAAGGATTCGGCTGGTAAGCCTGCGTACCGTCTGGCTCTGCAGACTCGTGAGCAGCACATTCGCCGTGAGAAGGCTACTTCCAATATTTGTACTGCTCAGGCTCTGCTGGCGATTGTTGCTGGTGCTTACGCGATGTACCACGGTCCTGAGGGTCTGCGCGCTATCGCGAACCGCCTGCACACTAATGCCGCTCGTGTTGCTACCGCGCTGAAGGCTGCGGGTTACGGTATCGCTCACGATACTTTCTTCGACACCGTTGTGGTGGAGGCTGCTGGCCGTGCTGACGAGCTGGTTGCGAAGGCTCTGGACGCTGGCGTGAACATCCGCCGCTTCGACGAGAACCGTGTTGGTATTTCCGTGGGTGAGTCTCACGGTGAGGAACTGCTCAAGGGTCTGGTCGAGGCTCTGGGCGGCACCCTGGGCGAGGCAGATGCACAGTACGATCTGCCCGCTGAGCTGCTGCGTACCGATGACTACATGCAGCACCCGATTTTCCACAAGTACCGTTCCGAGACCGAGATGATGCGCTACCTGCGTCACCTCGCTGACAAGGATCTGGCACTTGACCGCACCATGATTCCGCTGGGTTCGTGCACTATGAAGCTGAACGCGGCCGCTGAGATGGAGCCCATCTCCTGGCCTGAGTTCGCGAACATTCACCCGCTGGTCCCGGAGGATCAGGCTGAGGGCTGGCACGAGCTGATTAAGGACCTGACTGAGTGGCTGGTTGCTATTACCGGTTACGATGCTGTGTCCCTGCAGCCGAACTCGGGTGCAACCGGTGAGTACGCTGGTCTGCGCGCTATCCGTTCCTTCCACGAGGCTAACGGTGACCACGAGCGCGATACCGTCCTGATTCCGCTGTCTGCTCACGGCACCAACGCGGCATCTGCTGCTCTGGCTGGTCTGAAGGTTGCCGGTGTGGCAACTGCGGCTGACGGCTCGATTGATGTTGATGACCTGAAGGTCAAGATCGAGAAGTACGGTCCCAAGGTTGCCGGCATCATGATTACCTACCCCTCCACCCACGGTGTGTTTGAGGAGCAGGTTGCTGAGGTTTGCCAGCTGGTTCACAAGGCTGGCGGCCAGGTGTACGTGGATGGCGCGAACCTGAACGCTCAGATGGGCTTCGCTCAGCCCGGTAAGTTCGGCGGCGACGTTTCGCACCTGAACCTGCACAAGACCTTCTCCATTCCTCACGGTGGTGGCGGCCCCGGTGTTGGCCCGCTGGCTGTTCGTGAGCACCTGGCGAAGTTCCTGCCCGGCGACGCATACCGCGCTGACTCTGAGGGTAAGCTCCCCAACGATGCTGCACTGCCGATTTCGCAGGCGTTCTTCGGTTCTGCCGGCGTTCTGCCGATCAGCTGGATGTACATTGCGATGACTGGTGCTCAGGGTCTGAAGGACTCTTCGCAGTACGCGGTTCTGAACGCTAACTACATTGCGAAGAAGCTCAACGACAAGTACCCGGTGCTGTACACCGGCCCCGGCGGTCTGGTCGCTCACGAGTGCATCCTGGACCTGCGTCAGCTGACCGATCAGTCTCACGTGACTGCTGAGGACGTCTGCAAGCGTCTGATGGACTTCGGCTTCCACGCTCCGACTCTGGCGTTCCCGGTTCCGGGCACCCTGATGGTTGAGCCGACTGAGTCTGAGTCGAAGGAAGAGCTGGACCGCTTCATTGAGGCAATGGAGACCATCTACGACGAGATTATCGAGGTGGCTGAGGGCAAGGTCGCTGTGGATGATTCGGTTCTGCGCAACGCACCGCACACCGTTGATGTGGTGAGCGCTGATGAGTGGGATCGCCCCTACAGCCGTACTCAGGCAGCTTTCCCTGTCCCGAGCCTGCGCGCTAACAAGTACTTCACCTCGGTGGGTCGTATTGATGGCGCTGGCGGTGACCGTAACTTCGTGTGCGAATGCCCCCCGATGGAGGCTTTCGACCTGGAAGCATAAGGAGCCTGTAACGCTCCTGGGTAGGCTGTAGCGGTCTACCTGCCTCACCCGTCCTCAGGTTTCTGGGGGCGGGTGGGGGTCGCCTCCGCAGCGTATCTCGTGTCTGTGGGGGTGAACTAAATCTACGACGATTGAACGATAACAGCACAAGGCTGTGCGTGAGGAGAACCTAATGTCCCCCAAGAAGACCTCCCTGTACCCGGTTCACGAGAAGCTGGGCGCTTCTTTCACCGACTTTGGTGGCTGGGATATGCCCCTGAAGTATGCTAACGACGTTGCTGAGCACGAGGCTGTCCGTACTCGTGCCGGTATTTTCGACCTGTCTCACATGGGTGAGTTCCGTGTGACCGGCCCGGATGCGGGTGCGTTCCTGGATTACGCTCTGGTGTCGAACATGTCCATCCTGAAGGTTGGTAAGGCGAAGTACTCGATCCTGGTCAACGATAAGGGCGGCGTGATTGACGACCTGATTACTTACCGTCTGGGCGATGAGGAATTCATGGTCGTTCCGAACGCTTCGAACATTGACACTGACTTCGCGGCGATGAGCGAGCGCCTGGGCGATTTTAACGTTGAGTTTGTGAATGAGTCGGATCAGACTTCTCTGGTGGCTGTTCAGGGTCCTCGTGCTGAGGAGATTCTGCTGGCTGCTGGTGTTTCTGATGAGGAGGCTGTCCGCGAGCTGAAGTACTACGCTTCGGTGCCGCTGACTGTTGCCGGTGTTGATGTTCTGCTGGCTCGTACCGGTTACACCGGTGAGGACGGCTTCGAGCTGTTCGTTCCGAATGAGAACGCTGTTGAGCTGTGGGATAAGCTGGCTGCTGCTGGTGAGCCTTTCGGTATGATTCCTGCCGGCCTGGCCTCTCGTGACTCCCTGCGTCTTGAGGCTGGTATGCCGCTGTACGGTCATGAGCTGGGTCTTGAGATTACTCCGTTTGAGTCCGGTCTGGGCCGTCTGGTCGAGATTGCTCTGGAGAAGAAGGCGGCTGACTTCGTTGGTCGTGAGGCTCTGACTGAGCTGGCTAAGAGCGAGTCGAAGCGCATCCTGGTTGGTTTGAAGGCTCAGGCGAAGCGTCCTGCTCGTGCCGGTTCTAAGCTGGTGGATGCTGAGGGCAATGAGATTGGTGAGGTTACCTCCGGTATTCCTTCCCCGACTCTGGGCTTCCCGATTGCTATGGCGCTGGTGAACCGTGAATTCTCTGAGGTTGGTTCTACTGTGGATGTTGATATCCGCGGTAAGCGTGCTCCGTTTGATGTTGTGGCTCTGCCGTTCTACAAGCGTGAGAAGTAAGAGTTTTTCTGCAGGTAATCTGTAGGGTAGAGGCGTCGTGTCCTGTGTGGGCACGGCGCCTTTTCTGCGCCGTGAGGTGGGCATTGAACGGTGGGGGAGAGCGCGAGGTGTTCTGAGCCTTAGTTTGTGCTGGTTCTGAAGTGCGTTAGGATTAGAGCGGCCAGTCAAGGGTGATTGTCCGCACTTATAGACCGCAGATTGATGTGTGGTTCCTCCGTTGAGGGGCGCGTATCTTTTGGTGCGGTGCACAGACATTTTTATTTGAAGGACAGAACGTGGCTATTAACCAGAGCGCGCCCAGTAGCGTGCAGAAGAAGGCAGAGGCTCTGCCGTATGACATCAGTGTTTTTGAGATGTTCAGCATTGGCGTGGGTCCTTCGAGCTCGCATACGGTCGGTCCGATGCGTGCTTCGAATCGTTTTGTGGCGGAGCTGATTGATGAGGGCCTGCTGAATCGTGTGACGGGTGTGCACGTGGATCTTTATGGTTCGTTGGCGGCTACGGGTGCTGGTCACGGTACGATGAGTGCTGCGTTGAAGGGCCTGTGCGGTTTTGTTCCGGAGACTATCAATATCGCTGATTCTGAGGCGATGATTGAGCGCAATAGCGTGGATGGTACTTTGCCGCTTGCTGGTTACCCGTCCTCTGCGTACGGTGTGACTGCACCCGGTGGTGAGGAGCAGAAGGTGTACGGCCCGGTGGTGAATTACCGTGAGCTGGATATGACCCTGCGTCCGTTGACGGTTCTTCCGCGTCATACGAACGGTATGAAGATTGCGGCGTTTGCGGGTGAGCAGCTGCTGTTGGAGCGCACTTACTATTCGATTGGTGGCGGCTTCATTGTTGAGGGTGATGAGGAGGCGACCGGTTGTGCGTCGCTGATGAACCCTCCGTATCCGTTTGGTTCGGCTGCTGAGCTGCTGGAGATGGCGAATGAGTCTGGTCTGTCGATTGCGCAGTTGAAGATGGCGAATGAGTGTTCTCTGCGTTCTGAGCAGGAGGTCCGTGATGGTATCTTGCATATTTACCGTGTGATGAAGGAGTGTATCGGTTCTTCGTTGGCGCGTGTGGGTTATTTGCCGGGGCCGCTGAAGGTGCGTTGCCGTGCGGGTGCGTGGCATCGCGATTTGATGGTGGAGGATCCTTCGAAGTCTCCTGAGTTCGCTATTGACTGGGTGAATCTGATTGCTTTGGCGGTCAATGAGGAGAACGCTTTTGGTGGTCGTGTGGTGACTGCTCCGACGAATGGTGCTGCGGGTATTATTCCTGCGGTGCTGCATTACGCGATGAATTACACGCAGGGTATCCGCCATTGCGGTCAGGCTGCCCGTGATCAGGCGGTTATTGATTTCTTCTTGGCGTCTTCTGCTGTGGGTGTGCTGTATAAGAAGCGTGCTTCGATTTCTGGTGCTGAGGTGGGTTGCCAGGGTGAGGTGGGTAGTGCCTCTTCGATGGCTGCTGCTGGTTTGGCAAAGGTGATGGGTGGTACCCCTGAGCAGGTTGAGAATGCTGCTGAGATTGCGATGGAACACAACCTGGGTCTGACGTGTGACCCGGTGGGTGGTTTGGTGCAGATTCCGTGTATTGAGCGTAATGCGATGGCGGCGTCGAATGCTGTGACGGCTGCTCGTATGGCGTTGCGTGGCGATGGTACGCACCGTGTGTCGTTGGATCAGGTGATTGAGACGATGCGTCAGACCGGTTTGGATATGTCTCACCGTTATAAGGAGACGTCCATGGGTGGTTTGGCTGTGAATGTGGTGGAATGCTAGGTGCACGCTGCGGCAGGTTTGCACTCCTGATGAGGGTGTGGTAGACAGAAGGGCTTTCTTCCTGTATCGTTAGTATTTACGCTTTCCCTAACCTTTGTGCCTTCATATAGCGGTGGGCACGGGCTGAAGGTGACGTTTTTCCGTCCGACTCTATAGCTTCGAGCACCGTTTTATTCGGGGGCTGAGGTTGTCGTGTCGCCGGTAATGTCGCCGGGAGGCTGATTGCTAACAGACATGTCTGTGGAAGGATCCCCATTTTGGTCGCTTCGAGCACCTCTAACCATGACGCCGCTAACGGCGCAGAGAACGTCTCGCGCCGAATTTCATTCGCGAAGATTAACGAACCGCTGAAGGTTCCCAACCTGCTTGCTATCCAGACCGATAGCTTCGACCGCCTCGTTGGTAACGAGCGCTGGGCGGAGCGTCTGGAGAAGGCGCAGGCTGCTGGTGACACTTCTGTCCCCGCTCAGTCCGGTCTGGCTGAGATTTTTGAAGAAATCTCCCCGATTCGTGACTTCCAGGAGACTATGCAGCTCTCCTTCTCTGAGCCTGAGTTTGCTGACCCCAAGTACTCTGTTGAGGAGTGCAAGGACCGTGACGCAACCTACTCGGCTCCGCTGTACATTAAGGCTGAATTCATGAACCTCGCTACCGGCGAGGTCAAGCAGCAGACCCTGTTCATGGGTGACTTCCCCCTGATGACCGAGGCCGGTACCTTCGTTATTAACGGTACTGAGCGTGTGGTCGTTTCTCAGCTGGTGCGTTCCCCCGGTGCTTACTTCGAGAAGGCTCCGGACCGTACCTCCGATAAGGACATTTACTCTGCCCGCGTGATTCCTTCCCGCGGTGCATGGTTCGAGCTTGAGATTGATAAGCGCGACCAGGTTGGCGTGCGTCTGGACCGCAAGCGTAAGCAGTCCGTGACTGTTCTGCTGAAGGCTCTGGGCTGGACCGAGTCCAAGATCCTGGCTGAGTTCGGTCAGTACGACTCCATCCGCGCAACCCTGGAGAAGGACTCCGTCAAGGACCGCGACGAGGCTCTGCTGGACATCTACCGCAAGTTGCGTCCGGGTGAACCCCCGACGGTTGAAGCTGCCCAGGCTCTGCTGGACAACATGTACTTCACCCCGCGTCGCTACGACCTGGCGAAGGTTGGCCGTTACAAGCTGAACCGTAAGCTCGGTGTGGACGTTCCCATGGATTCTCCCGAGGCTTCCGTTCTGAGCCAGGACGACATCGCTCAGATGATTCGTTACCTCTGCGCTCTGCACGCAGGCGAGACCAGCATCCCCGGCGTCCGTGACGGCGAGGAGATCTCCCTCAAGATTGATATCGACGACATCGACCACTTCGGTAACCGTCGTATCCGCACCGTGGGCGAGCTGATTGAGAACCAGATCCGTACCGGTCTGTCCCGTATGGAGCGCGTGGTTCGCGAGCGCATGACCACCCAGGACGTGGACGCTATCACCCCGCAGTCCCTGGTGAACATCCGCCCCGTCGTGGCGGCTATCAAGGAGTTTTTCGGTACTTCTCAGCTGTCGCAGTTCATGGACCAGAACAACCCGCTGGCAGGTCTGACCCACAAGCGTCGTCTGTCCGCACTGGGCCCGGGCGGTCTGTCCCGTGACCGTGCAGGCATGGAAGTTCGAGACGTCCACCCCTCGCACTACGGTCGTATGTGCCCCATTGAAACCCCTGAAGGCCCGAACATTGGTCTGATTGGTTCGCTGGCAACCTACGGTCGCATCAACTCCTTCGGTTTCATTGAGACCCCCTACCGCGTGGTGACTGATGGCCGCGTGACCGATGAGGTCCGCTACCTGACTGCTGACGACGAGAAGTCTGTTGTTATCGCACAGGCAAACGCACCGCTGAACGCTGACCGTACCTTCGCTGAGAACGAGGTTCTCTGCCGTGCGGGTGACGGTTCTGGTGAAGCTGTTATGGTTGCTCCCGGCGCCGTACAGTACATGGACGTTTCCCCGCGCCAGATGGTGTCTGTGGCTACCGCCCTGATTCCTTACCTGGAGCACGACGACGCTAACCGAGCACTGATGGGTGCTAACATGCAGCGTCAGGCTGTGCCCCTGCTGGAGTCTGAGGCTCCCGTGGTTGGTACCGGTATGGAGAAGTACGCAGCACTGGATTCCGGTGACTCCGTGCTCGCGAAGAAGCCCGGTGTGGTTTCCTCCGTGGACGCTAAGACTGTTATCGTCCGTAATGACGACGGTTCTGTCTCCACCTACCCGATCATGAAGTTCTCCCGTTCGAACCCGGGTAACTGCTACAACCAGCGCGTTGTGGTGAAGGAAGGCCAGCGCGTCGAATACCGCGACGTTATTGCTGACGGCCCCTCCACCGACGGCGGCGAGCTGGCACTGGGTAAGAACCTGCTCGTGGCATACATGCCGTGGGAAGGCCTGAACTACGAGGATGCGATCATCCTCTCCCAGCGCATGGTGTCTGAGGACGTGCTGACCTCGATTCACATTGAGGAGCACGAGATTGACGCCCGCGACACCAAGCTGGGCCCCGAGGAGATTACCCGCGATATCCCGAACGTGTCCGAGGATGTTCTCTCGGCTCTGGACGAGCGCGGCATCATCCACATCGGTGCTGAGGTTGAGGCTGGCGACATCCTGGTTGGTAAGGTCACCCCTAAGGGTGAGACCGAGCTGACCCCCGAGGAGCGCCTGCTGCGCGCAATCTTCGGTGAGAAGTCTCGCGAGGTTCGCGACACCTCCCTGAAGGTTCCTCACGGTGAGTCCGGTACCGTCATCGGTATCCGCATCTTCGACCGCGAGAGCAACGATGAGGACGATCTGCCCCCGGGCGTGAACCAGTTGGTCCGCGTGTACGTGGCTCAGAAGCGTAAGATTACCGACGGCGACAAGCTCGCAGGCCGCCACGGTAACAAGGGTGTTATTTCCAAGATCCTGCCGATCGAGGATATGCCCTTCCTGGAAGACGGTACCCCCGTGGACGTTATCCTGAACCCGCTGGGCGTGCCCGGTCGTATGAACATTGGTCAGGTTCTGGAAGTCCACACCGGTTGGCTGGCTAAGCAGGGTTGGAAGATTGAGGGCGAGCCCGAGTGGCTCAAGCACATGCCGAACTTCCCGAAGGAATCCGGCCCGACCCGCCTGGCAACCCCGGTGTTCGACGGTGCCCACGAGGACGAGCTGTTCGACCTCATGGATCACTCGAACCCGAACCGCGATGGCGACCGTCTGATCAACCGTTCCGGTAAGGCACGTCTGATTGACGGCCGTTCCGGTGAGCCGTTCCCGGACCCGATTTCGGTTGGTTACCAGTACATCCTGAAGCTGCACCACCTGGTGGATGACAAGATTCACGCTCGTTCCACCGGTCCGTACTCGATGATTACCCAGCAGCCTCTGGGTGGTAAGGCGCAGTTCGGTGGTCAGCGCTTCGGTGAGATGGAAGTGTGGGCGCTGGAAGCATACGGCGCCGCATACACCCTGCAGGAAATCCTGACCGTCAAGTCCGATGACGTGGCGGGCCGTGTGAAGGTTTACGAGGCTATCGTGAAGGGCGAGAACATCCCTGAGCCGGGTATCCCCGAATCCTTCAAGGTTCTTATCAAGGAAATGCAGTCTCTGTGCCTGAACGTCGAGGTGCTCTCCACCGACGGCAAGATTATTGAGATGAGCGACTCGGAGGAAGAAGGCTTCCGGGCAGCAGAAGATATGGGCGTGAGCCTGACCCACGACGAGCCTAGCTCCGTCGACGAGGCATAAGCACCGCCTCCTTCTAGGGTGGGGAGCCCCGCATGCGCTCGCGTGCGTTGTGGGGTTCCCGCCCGCTAACCCAAGTCTTCAGAAACTTACAGAAAGAGATTAGGACCGATATGTCCAACGAATCTTCGCTTGGTTTGATGCGAATTGGCCTCGCCACCGCCGACGACATCCGTCGTTGGTCTTTTGGTGAGGTTAAGAAGCCCGAGACCATCAACTACCGTACCCTGAAGCCCGAGAAGGACGGCCTCTTCGACGAGCGTATCTTCGGCCCCACCAAGGACTGGGAGTGCTACTGCGGTAAGTACAAGCGCGTGCGCTTCAAGGGCATTGTGTGTGAGCGCTGTGGTGTTGAGGTGACCCGCTCTAAGGTACGTCGTGAGCGTATGGGTCACATTGAGCTGGCTGCTCCTGTTACCCACATTTGGTACTTCAAGGGTGTTCCTTCCCGCCTGGGTTACCTGCTGGATCTGGCTCCGAAGGACCTGGAGAAGGTCATTTACTTCGCTGCGTACATGATCACTAAGGTTGACGAGGAGGCTCGTCACGAGGATCTGCCGATGCTGCAGGCTGCTCACGATCGTGAGAAGCAGGAGCTTGAGGCTGCTCTGAACGCTGACGTGAACGCTATCAGCCGTGAGGTTGAGGCGGAGCTGGCTCGTATTGAGGCTGAGGGCGGCAAGGCTGCTGAGAAGCGTAAGCTGCGCGATAACGCTGAGCGTCAGCTCGCGTCGGTGCGTAAGCGCTACGAGCGTGAGGCTGAGCACCTGGATCGTGTGTGGGATCGCTTCAAGAATCTGAAGGTCGCTGACCTTGAGGGTGATGAGGCTCTGTACCGTTCCATGATTGATAAGTACGGCCTGTACTTTGAGGGCGCTATGGGCGCAGAGGCTATTAAGAAGCGTCTGGAGTCCTTCGACCTGGAGGCTGAGGCTGAGGCTCTCAAGGAGATTATTCAGACCGGTAAGGGGCAGAAGAAGACCCGCGCTCTGAAGCGTCTGAAGGTTGTTAACGCCTTCCTGACCACTAACAACTCTCCGCTGGGTATGGTCCTGGATGTTGTTCCGGTTATTCCGCCGGAACTGCGCCCGATGGTTCAGCTGGACGGTGGCCGTTTCGCGACCTCCGACCTGAACGACCTGTACCGTCGTGTGATTAACCGTAACAACCGTTTGAAGCGTCTGCTGGAGCTGGGTGCTCCCGAGATTATCGTGAACAACGAGAAGCGTATGCTGCAGGAAGCTGTGGACTCGCTGTTCGATAACGGTCGTCGCGGTCGCCCGGTGACCGGCCCCGGTAACCGCCCCCTGAAGTCTCTGTCTGACATGCTGAAGGGTAAGCAGGGCCGTTTCCGTCAGAACCTGCTCGGTAAGCGTGTTGACTACTCGGGTCGTTCCGTGATTGTGGTTGGTCCTCAGCTGCAGATGCACCAGTGTGGTCTGCCCAAGCAGATGGCGCTGGAGCTGTTCAAGCCCTTCGTCATGAAGCGTCTGGTGGAGCTGAGCCACGCTCAGAACATTAAGAGCGCTAAGCGTATGGTTGAGCGTTTCCGCCCGCAGGTTTGGGACGTTCTGGAAGAGGTTATTGCTGAGCACCCGGTTCTGCTGAACCGTGCACCTACCCTGCACCGCCTCGGTATTCAGGCGTTTGAGCCGAAACTGGTTGAGGGTAAGGCTATTCAGCTACACCCGCTGGTTTGCTCCGCGTTCAACGCTGACTTCGACGGTGACCAGATGGCAGTTCACCTGCCGCTGTCTCCCGAGGCTCAGGCTGAGGCTCGTATCCTCATGCTGTCCTCGAACAACATCCTGAAGCCGTCGGATGGCCGCCCTGTGGCTGTTCCTTCGCAGGATATGATCATTGGTCTGTACCACCTGACTACTCCTCGCGAGGGTCAGAAGAACGAGGGTCACGCATTCTCTTCGGTGTCTGAGGCTCTGATGGCGATGGATCGTCACGAGATTGAGCTGTACACCAAGGTGAAGATTCGCCTTGAAGGTGACCAGTTTGTTGCTCCTGAGGGCTGGGAAGCTCCTGAGGGTTACAAGGCTGGTGACCCCGTGCTGCTGGACTGCACCGTTGGTCAGGTTCTGTTCAACCAGGCTCTGCCGAAGGATTACCCCTGGTTCTCCGGTGTGGCAGATAAGAAGGGCCTGGGTAGCCTGATTAACGATCTGGCTGAGCGTTACCCGATGGATGTTGTGGCTCGTGCTCTGGACAACCTGAAGAACTCCGGTTTCTACTGGGCTTCTCGTTCAGGCGTGACCGTGGCTGTTTCCGATATTGCTACTCCCGCTGAGAAGCCGGCAATTATGGAGCGCTACG
Organism: Rothia sp. HMSC069C10; assembly: GCF_001812205.1. Lineage (NCBI taxonomy): Bacteria > Bacillati > Actinomycetota > Actinomycetes > Micrococcales > Micrococcaceae > Rothia > Rothia sp. HMSC069C10. Next base: position 541,577 of record NZ_KV808297.1, on the reverse strand, counting down.
AGAAGCAGGCTGCTGCAATTCAGGATGACTTCGAGATCGGTACCATCGATGACGAAGAGCGTCGTCAGGAGCTGATTAAGGTTTGGACTGAGGCTACCGACGTGGTTGCTGAGGCTATGCGTGAGAACCTGAGCTCTCACGGTGGTCTGAACACCATTTACCGTATGGTGACCTCCGGTGCACGTGGTAACTGGATGCAGGTCCGTCAGATTGCGGGTATCCGCGGTCTGGTGTCGAACCCGAAGGGTGAGATTATGCCTCGCCCGATTAAGTCCTCGTACCGTGAGGGCCTGTCGGTTCTGGAGTACTTCATCGCGACCCACGGTGCACGTAAGGGTCTGGCGGATACCGCACTGCGTACCGCTAACTCGGGTTACCTGACTCGTCGTCTGGTGGACGTTTCGCAGGACGTTATCGTTCGCGAGCACGACTGTGGCACTCGCCGCGGTCTGGTTCTGCCTCTGATTGATGAGGATGGCGGTCTGCACCAGGATGTCGAGACTTCGATTCACGGTCGTACCCTTGCGGTTGACGTGAAGGACGAGGCTGGCAACGTTCTGGCTGCTGCTGGTTCCGATGTCTCTGATGAGCTCATTGAGAAGCTCTTCAAGGCAGGCGTGAAGGATGTTCGCGTCCGTTCGGTTCTGACCTGTGAGTCCGCTATTGGTGTGTGTGCACTGTGCTACGGCCGTTCGATGGCTTCGAATGTGCTGGTGGACATTGGTGAGGCTGTTGGTATTATTGCGGCTCAGTCGATTGGTGAGCCCGGTACCCAGCTGACCATGCGTACCTTCCACACCGGTGGTGTGGCTTCGGCTGACGATATTACTCAGGGTCTGCCCCGTATTCAGGAGCTGTTCGAGGCTCGTACCCCCAAGGGTGTTGCCCCGATTTCTGAGGTGTCCGGTCGCGTGACCATTGAGGATACCGAGAAGTCCTACAAGATTGTGGTGACCCCGGACGATGGTTCCGAGCCCCAGTCCTACACTGTTCTGCGTCGTGCAGCTTCTAAGCTGCAGAACGGCGATCACGTTCAGGTTGGCGATCAGCTGGCTACCGGTTCTGTTGATCCGAAGGAGGTTCTGCGTATTCGTGGTCCTCGTGAGGCTCAGAAGCACCTGGTGAGCGAGGTTCAGGGCGTGTACAAGTCGCAGGGTGTGGAAATCCACGACAAGCATGTTGAGGTTATTGTTCGCCAGATGCTGCGTCGCGTGACCGTGATTGAGTCCGGCGATACCGATCTGCTGCCTGGTGAGCTGGTTGATAACATTGCTTTCCAGACTGCTAACCGCAAGGCACTGGTTGAGGGTAAGAAGCCCGCAGCTGGCCGTCCGGAAATGATGGGTATTACCAAGGCTTCGCTGGCTACCGAGTCCTGGCTGTCGGCGGCCTCCTTCCAGGAGACCACCCGCGTCCTGACTCAGGCTGCTATGGAGGCGAAGACTGACCCGCTGCTCGGCCTGAAGGAGAACGTGATCATCGGTAAGCTGGTTCCCGCCGGTACCGGTCTGGCACGTTACAACGATATTGAGGTTGAGCCCAGCGCTCAGGCTACCGCGGAGCGTATGCAGGCTCTGGACACTTTCGGTGGTTACCCGAGCGCATTCCAGATGGATAACGAGGTGTACACTTACGGCAACGGCGGCTTTATGGCTGTTTCGCTGGATGAGTACGGTCGTGGTCTGGACTAAGGCTTCTGCCGTGAGGGGCAGGTTGGAGGTTTAGAGACCCGGCTTGGTCCTTGATAAAGAACGCGGATATTCGAGTTTGTCTCGGGTATCCGCGTTCTTTGTTGTTTAACGAATAGGTGGGGGAGAGGCGACTTTCTTTTAACCGGTACTTTAATATTCTTTATCCTTCAGGGGAAGGTTGCATATTTTTTGCCTAGTGGACGGATTTATTTATGAAAAAATTATTGGAGTGCATGATTTTTCAAACTGGGAAAATTTCTTGAATGGGCAAGAAATTAGATGGCGGTCAAATATTGTGAGACCCCTTGTAATTCGCCCTAATAATGCCATATATAGAATACTTGCTCGTTTTTCTTTGGGTTATATAAAGAATAAATATTCTATATTTGAATAATGCTAATTCAACTTGGAAAGCCCTTTGACTAGGTTCTATTCTTGAAAGCATGCATATCACTCCATTCTCTTCCGGACGGGTGACGAATCAGGGTACCCGACTGTCTTCCGGAGCATCTCGACCTCAGATGTCTGAACAGAATTCCTCCTTGTCTGCAGGGGAGCAAAAGCGCTCCTCTGTTTTTTCGCGTTTTAAGGCACCCACCCACTCTCTTGCTCGCATTGGTGCAGCATGCCTTATTGCGGCGTCCGCAATTCTTCCCGCCGGTCAGGTTGCAACCGCAGCCCCTGCTTCTCAGAGCGCTAGCGCTACCCCCTACCTGGTAGGTGCGGGTGCGGCGGATATTACCGGCGAGCCCGGTGAAGTCGGCTTCATGGGCTACGGCGACTCTTCCCAGAAGGGTAGCGGTGTGCATACTCGTCAGTACGCACGTGCTTTCATTGCGGTGGACCGCGCCTCGGGTAAGCGCAACCTCATCGTTGTGCTTGATACGCTGACCAGTTGGCAGTCGTTGCGTGATGAACTGGTGAAGCGCATCCGTGCAGAGTTTGGCTCCGCGTATGACGAGTCGAACATTATGATTACCGCGACTCACACTCACGCAACTCCGGGTGGTATTACGCACCAGAGCCTGTACAACATTACAACTCTGGGTTTCCATCAGGACACGTTTAATGCACAGGTAGATGGGTCACTGAAGGCGATTCGCCAGGCGACGAAGGACCTTGCGCCCGGTAACCTGACGATTTCTTCTTCAAAGCTGACTGGTGTCGGTGTTAACCGTTCTCGCGAGGCGTTCAACCTGGACTCTCCTGAGATTCGCTCTAAGCTGCCCGGCGGTACCGATCCGACCAATATGACTCTGCGTCTGGAGCGCAACGGTAAGACTCGTGCGGTGTTGAACTGGTATGCGATTCATCCGACGTCTTTGACCTCGAAGAATACTCTGATTTCGAGCGATAACAAGGGGTATGCGGAGTACCTGCTGGAGACTCAGGATCACGGTGTTGACCGCAATGTTCCCGGTAGTGGCGATGGTTTCGTGGCGGCGTTTGCGAATGCTAATGCTGGTGACGTTTCCCCGAATACTTGGTTGAAGCCCGGCCAGGGGCCGACCAATGACCAGTTCAAGAACGTGAAGATTCAGGGTGAGAAGCAGGCTAACGCCGTGCGTTCTCAGCTGAAGAGCTCGGGTACTCCGGTTGGTAAGGGTCTGGATTCGCGCATTTCGTACTTCAACTTCTCGGGTATGAACGTGGATGCCAAGTACACCGGTAGCGGCCAGAATGAGCGCACCTGTCAGGGCTTCCTGGGTACTCCGTTCGGTGCGGGTTCCACTGAGGATGGCGGCGGCGGTTGGGCTGTCTATAAGGAAGGCTCGGGTCGCCCCTCTATTCTGGGTACTTTGGTGTTCACTCCGAGTGCGGCGCAGACGCGTTGTCAGCAGCCGAAGGGCATTCTCTTCTCTGCAAAAAATGGAACGATCATTCAGGAAAAGTATCCGGTGCAGATTATGCGCTTCGGTGACTACTATCTGCTGGGTATGCCCGGCGAGTTTACCGGTGCAGTAGGTGTGCAGTACCGCCAGGATGCTGCCAAGCTCTTCGGCGTTCCTGAATCGCACATCATTCTGCAGGGCTACACCAATGCCTACGACCACTACGTCACGACTCCTGAGGAATACGACTCGCAGCAGTACGAAGGCGGTGCGACCCTCTTTGGCCGTTACACCTCCAGTGCCTTCCGCCAGACTATTAACGTTGTTGGAACTTCCCTGAAGAACGGCACCCCTCTGGGTATCGGTAATCGTCCGAATGATCGTCGCCCGGTAGCTAGCCTGCAGGGTAAGGTCGTCTACGACACTCCGATGTTTGGTACGCGCTACGGTCAGGTGACCCAGCAGCCCCAGGATGCTATTGCCGGCCGTCAGGAGGTGTCGGCTCGTTTCGTGGGTGCACACCCGAACAACAATATGCATCACGATGGTAGCTACTTCGTGATTGAGCGTCGTGTGGGTAATACCTGGAAGTACTACACCGCGGATAACAACCCGGACACCTTCTTTGAGTGGAAGCGCATTGGCGTGTCTGCGTCTCAGGTGACGGTGCGTTGGAACGTTCCGGCAAATACCCCTAAGGGCCAGTACCGCATCCGTTACTACGGCAATGCCAAGAAGAACTCGAAGACTATTACCCCGTTTGAGGGGCAGACTCGAGTCTTCCAGGTGGTGTAGTTCGGCAGTCGCTACGGTGAACCTATAACTGAATACTCTCTTGCGGGAGGTGGGTGCAGTTTTGCGCTCGCCTCCCGCAGTTGTTGAGGCCGTCAGGAATCATTGAGATGGTTCTTGGCGGCTTTCTGCTTTAAAGTGCGTCAAGAAGGTGGCGAGGGAGGGGTGAATCCCAACAATGTAATTTAAGTGAGGCAAATCATCAGCTTTTACCCTTGGATGGGGGCTTAAAAGCAAAGAATCTCCGCTCTGGCGCTAGATTAAGCGGGATTTAACCTGTATAGTCTTATCCGAAGTACTTGAGCTCGGTGCACAAGGATCCACCCCCGGTGGGTTTACGCGGGATATTTCCCGAGGGCACGGGCATGATGAATCAATGGCAGTATGGATACCGTCCTTTGGCGTTGCTTTTTGCTGACGCCTAAATGCCATTTTTAAGCGTGCCCAAAAACTTTTTCACCTCTGATGGTGGGGAATTTTAGCCCTGAGAACTCGCCGAGATGTCGAGGAACCTATAGAAACCAACCGGATATGCATCCGAGCGTTTCTGATAACCGAGAGCACCCATCCAACGTGATGGGGGCCAGTAAGTTTATACGGGCTTCTCTAACGAGAAACCTGATCAAGCAACGGAGAAAACGTGCCTACTATTCAGCAGCTGGTCCGCAAGGGCCGGACTCCCAAGGTCGTTAAGACCAAGGCGCCCGCACTGAAGGGCAACCCCATGAAGCGTGGCGTGTGCACCCGTGTGTACACCACCACCCCGAAGAAGCCGAACTCGGCACTGCGTAAGGTCGCTCGTGTCAAGCTCAACGGCGGCGTCGAGGTTACCGCATACATCCCCGGTGAGGGTCACAACCTGCAGGAGCACTCGATTGTGCTCGTTCGCGGTGGTCGTGTGAAGGACCTCCCCGGTGTTCGCTACAAGATCGTTCGTGGCGCTCTGGATACCCAGGGTGTTAAGGGTCGCGGCCAGGCTCGCTCCCGCTACGGCGCTAAGAAGGAGAAGAAGTAATGCCTCGTAAGGGTCCCGCTCCCAAGCGTCCCCTCGTAAACGATCCTGTTTACGGTTCCGCTCTGGTCACCCAGCTGATCAACAAGGTTCTGCTGGACGGCAAGAAGTCCGTCGCAGAGCGCATCGTCTACGGTGCCCTGGAGGGTGTCGAGAAGAAGACCGGTTCTGACCCGGTCGCAACCCTGAAGAAGGCTATGGACAACATTAAGCCTTCTCTCGAGGTTCGCTCCCGCCGCGTTGGCGGTGCAACCTACCAGGTTCCGGTTGAGGTTCGCCCCGGCCGTTCCACCGCTCTGGCTCTTCGCTGGCTCGTTGGCTTCTCCAAGCAGCGCCGCGAGAAGACCATGACTGAGCGTCTGATGAACGAGATCCTGGATGCATCCAATGGTCTCGGTGCCGCTGTGAAGCGTCGCGAGGACACTCACAAGATGGCCGAGTCCAACAAGGCCTTCGCACACTACCGCTGGTAATTCTCCGTTTAGAGCCTGCCGAGTCGATTCGAGTCGGCAGGCTTTCGGAGTATCTCATTTAGGGAGAATAACGTGGCACTTGACGTGTTCACCGACCTTAACAAGGTCCGCAACATCGGTATTATGGCGCACATCGACGCCGGTAAGACCACCACCACTGAGCGCATTCTGTTCTACACCGGTATTAACCACAAGATTGGTGAGACTCACGACGGCGCTTCCACCATGGACTGGATGGCTCAGGAGCAGGAGCGAGGTATTACCATTACCTCCGCAGCAACCACCTGCTTCTGGAAGGACAACCAGATCAACATTATCGACACCCCCGGTCACGTCGACTTCACCGTTGAGGTTGAGCGCTCCCTGCGCGTCCTCGACGGCGCAGTTGCTGTGTTCGACGGCAAGGAAGGTGTTGAGCCCCAGTCTGAGACCGTTTGGCGCCAGGCTGACAAGTACGATGTCCCCCGTATCTGCTTCGTCAACAAGATGGACAAGATGGGTGCTGACTTCTACTTCACCGTTCAGACCATCATCGACCGCCTGGGCGCACGCCCGCTGGTTGTTCAGCTCCCCATCGGCGCTGAGAGCGACTTCCTCGGTGTTGTTGACCTGCTCGAAATGAAGGCATACGTCTGGCCCGGCGACGCCAAGGGTGACGTGACCATGGGCTCCTCTTACGAGGTTCAGGACATTCCTGCTGACCTGGTTGAGAAGGCTGAACAGTACCGCGCTGAGCTGGTTGAGGCTGTTGCTGAGGCTAGCGAAGAGCTCATGGAGAAGTACCTCGAAGAGGGCGAGCTGACCATCCCCGAGATTAAGGCTGGTATCCGTCAGCTGGTTATCTCCGGTGAGGCATTCCCCGTTCTCTGTGGTTCTGCATTCAAGAACCGCGGTGTTCAGCCCATGCTGGACGCTGTGATCGAGTACCTGCCCTCCCCGCTGGACGTTCCGGACGTTGTCGGCTCCAACCCCTCCAACGAGGAAGAGAAGCTGACCCGTAAGGCATCCGCTGAGGAGCCCTTCGCAGCACTGGCGTTCAAGGTTGCAGCTCACCCGTTCTATGGTCAGCTGACCTACACCCGTGTGTACTCCGGTACCGCAGCTCAGGGCCAGCAGGTTCTGAACTCCACCAAGGGTAAGAAGGAGCGCATCGGTAAGCTCTTCCAGATGCACTCCAACAAGGAGAACCCTGTTGAGGAGATCACCGCAGGTCACATTTACGCTGCAATCGGTCTGAAGGACACCACCACCGGTGACACCCTGTGCGACCCCGCACACCCGATTGTTCTCGAGTCGATGACCTTCCCCGATCCCGTGATCTTCGTGGCTATCGAGCCCAAGACCAAGGGTGACCAGGAGAAGATGTCCACCGCTATCCAGAAGCTCTCCGCTGAGGACCCCACCTTCACCGTTTCGCTGAACGAAGAAACCGGTCAGACCGAAATTGGTGGTATGGGTGAGCTGCACCTGGACATCATCGTTGACCGTATGAAGCGTGAGTTCAAGGTTGAGGCTAACGTTGGTAAGCCTCAGGTTGCTTACCGCGAGACCATCAAGAAGGCAGTCGAGAAGGTCGACTACACCCACAAGAAGCAGACCGGTGGTTCCGGTCAATTCGCAAAGGTGCAGGTCTCCTTCGAGCCCCTGCCCCTGGATGGCGAAGAGCTGTACGAGTTCGAGGACAAGGTCACCGGTGGCCGCGTTCCTCGCGAGTACATCCCCTCGGTCGACGCTGGTATCCAGGACGCTATGAAGTTCGGTGTCCTCGCTGGCTACCCGATGGTGGGCGTGAAGGCAACCCTGATCGACGGTGCTTACCACGACGTCGACTCCTCCGAAATGGCGTTCAAGATCGCTGGTTCGATGGTCTTCAAGGAAGGCGCTAAGCGCGCTAACCCGGTCCTGCTCGAGCCGCTGATGGACGTTGAGGTTCGTACCCCCGAGGAGTACATGGGCGACGTTATCGGCGACCTGAACTCCCGCCGTGGCCAGGTTCGTTCCATGGAGGACGCATCCGGCGTTAAGATCATCAAGGCTATCGTGCCCCTGACCGAAATGTTCGGTTACATTGGCGACCTGCGTGGCAAGACCCAGGGTCGTGCAGTGTTCTCGATGGCATTCGACAGCTACGGCGAGGTTCCCAAGAACGTCGCTGACGAGATCATTCAGAAGAGCCGCGGCGAGTAATTTTCGCGTCTCACCCGTGGGCCACGGGCTAAAAACCTGTGGCCCACGCTAAAATTTTCAATTAAATCCATTATTGAGAGCATGAACAGTTTCATCTCTGCGGCGTAATCCGCTATTGTAGACGCTAGACCGTTTTATAACGGGATGCGCCGGAGCGAAGATCCGCGTGCATGTTTTCAATCGTTCTAGGAGGAACACTCTTGGCTAAGGCTAAGTTCGAGCGCTCCAAGCCTCACGTTAACGTCGGTACCATTGGTCACGTTGACCACGGTAAGACCACCCTGACCGCAGCAATCTCCAAGGTTCTGGCTGACAAGTACCCGGACCTGAACGAGAAGCGCGACTTCGGTATGATCGACTCCGCTCCCGAGGAGCGCCAGCGCGGTATTACCATTAACATTGCTCACATCGAGTACCAGACCGAGAAGCGCCACTACGCACACGTTGACGCTCCCGGCCACGCTGACTACGTCAAGAACATGATTACCGGTGCGGCTCAGATGGACGGCGCAATCCTCGTGGTTGCTGCTACCGACGGCCCCATGGCACAGACCCGCGAGCACGTTCTGCTCGCTCGCCAGGTTGGCGTCCCCACCCTGCTGGTTGCACTGAACAAGGCAGACATGGTTGACGACGAAGAGCTCCTCGACCTCGTCGAGATGGAGGTCCGTGACCTCCTCTCCTCGCAGGAGTTCGACGGCGACAACGCTCCCGTTGTTCGCGTTTCCGCACTGAAGGCTCTCGAAGGCGACCCCGAGTGGGTTGCTAAGGTCGAGGAGCTCATGGACGCAGTCGACACCTACATTCCGGACCCCGTGCGTGAGAAGGACAAGCCCTTCCTCATGCCCATCGAGGACGTCTTCACCATTACCGGTCGTGGCACCGTTGTTACCGGTCGTGCAGAGCGCGGTACCCTGAAGATCAACTCCGAGGTCGAGATTGTCGGTATCCGTCCGATCCAGAAGACCACCGTTACCGGTATCGAGATGTTCCACAAGCAGCTCGACGAAGCATGGGCAGGCGAGAACTGTGGTCTGCTGCTGCGTGGTCTGAAGCGTGACGATGTTGAGCGTGGTCAGGTTGTCGTGGAGCCGGGCTCCATCACCCCCCACACCGAGTTCGAGGCAAACGTCTACATCCTCTCCAAGGATGAGGGTGGCCGTCACAACCCCTTCTACTCCAACTACCGTCCTCAGTTCTACTTCCGTACCACTGACGTGACCGGCGTTATCACCCTCCCCGAGGGCACCGAGATGGTTATGCCCGGTGACAACACCGAGATGACCGTTACCCTGATCCAGCCCATCGCAATGGAAGAGGGCCTCGGCTTCGCTATCCGTGAGGGTGGCCGCACCGTTGGTTCGGGTCGCGTTACCAAGATCATCAAGTAATTGCCGTAAATTTACGACAATTCGCTAAAAATCTGCCGGAGGGGAGACTCTCCATCAGGTAGCGATACTCAAGGACCCCCGCATCTGCGGGGGTCCTTTTGTTATGCCCTTTTGCGGGTTGCTGAAGGCTCTGGCAAAGGAGAGAACGGCATTATCTGCTGGACTGTACGAAACCGCTCTGAGCGTTATCAGTTCGTCCTAGTAGCCGCTCAAGGCTTCTGAGGGGGTATGCGTGGCTGATAGTGGAGTTTACGGTGAATCTGTAACGGCAGGGAACACCCTCCCCGGCGGCGGTATGACATATCCGTACCCTCTAGCCGTAGATTCTGAACTCCTGGATATGGAAAGAAGCTGGATGTGGAAAGCCCTGGGGCAGGGGAGCAGAGGAACGACTGCCTACTCCGTTCAGAGATCTGCTGGCTCGGAGACAGAAGCTGGGTCATGCGGACCGGCTTACGGCGGGGGAGCGTCTAAAGACCCTGCAGATAGGAATATAAAATCTTCGGACAAAGAAAAACGGTTCCCAGCCCGAAGGCTGGGAACCGCAATTCGAATGACTGCCCCTCGGAAGGGACATAGGTAATCCTACTACAGAATGCCGTAGGAATAGAACCTATACGTGCTGATAGCTAGATGTTTTCCTCATGACGAGGCTCGTAGCCTTGCTGAGGAGCCGGGGGCTGCTGCATCTGGACATTGCTCTGAGGGTACATACCCGGCTGATTCTGAGACGGCGGGAAGTCCTCGAGCTGCTCAGAACCCTGGTGCGGAGCTACCACATCCTGCTTATTCTGTCGCGCCAGCAGACGCCAGATAACGCCGGCAATAAGCAAAATCGAGATGATTAGCAGGGTCAGCGGGTTCAGACCGTTGAGCAAAATTGCCAGGTCGAGGGTGACCAGAGCAGTTGCGATATAGGTCCAGACTCGGTCGAGCAGCAGAGCGCTCAGGAGAGTCAGGGCAATACCGAGTACCAACACCACGATATCCGGACCATCAGCGGGAACTGCCCACGTTACCAGGGTGAGGAACACCTGCAGACCCAAAGCCCAGTACAGAGGAGAATCCGATACCTGCGTATCTACAGGCCTCTTTGCGATGAAGTTCTTGAGAACCTTGGCTGCCACAACAGCCAGCAGAATCAGGAGAGCAACCTCAAGAATGACGCTCAGGGGGTTGGACTTCGAGTAATCAATGACCAGACGGGCGATGAAGAGGCTGAACGCCGTGGTGCAGACAATCGGCAGGTTCTTCGCCTTGGTGACAGATACGAAGGACAGAGCACCCAGACCCCAGAGAAGTGCGTTGAGCTCCACCTGCCTGGGCTCAAAAACCAACCCAACGAAGGTGTAGAATCCCAGCACCGCCAGAGCGGGAATCATCAGCAGCGTATTGACCGGTGCATAGATACCCTGGCTCAGGGGACGGCGAGACATGAAACGCGCGTAGGGGGCACCCAGCGGGCCGTGCATCGGCAAATCAACCATCGTATTACCGGCCGGAACAGCGATGCGAGGACGAACATTTGCCCTCACACCGAAGACCTCAACCGGGAGCGTGACCTTCAGAACGAACAGGATGATGACGGCAATCAGAGCGTAGTAGCCCAGAAGAGTCATCTCCATTGTGCTTTCCCTCGTGTTGAAGAGATTCCACAGAGCACCGATGCAGAAAGTCGTGATGCTGATGGAGGCACCAATCTGCATGCGGGAGACCCTGAAGATAAGGGCAAGCACCCATACAGAGATGAAGATAGCAGGAGTTGCTACCGCGAACAGAAGATTATCAAAATCGCCAATGAAACGGCCTGCGCTCAGGACAGAACCGAGCGTGAAGAAAATCGCCGCCGCGTATGCTTCGTAGTTTCGCTTGGAGTACGCGTAGAGTAGCACGCTGCACAGAGCCTGAACCGCCAGCAGCGCAAGTACGAGGAAGTCTACGAGCGATTCCTTCATATTGCCGGTGATCGCGAGCAGAATGACCGACCAGCAGATGGGGAACCGCGCAACGGTGAGTAGCTCCGAACGAATCGAAGAGCCAACCGGCATAAAGAAACCAAGCGCACCATAAACGACGGTCAGGAGCGCCGGCAATGCTACAGCAATGTACTCCTTCTGCAAGTCGTACAGCAGGTAGTGTCGCGAGCCAATCGTCGCGATAAGCAGAGTCGCGTAGAACGCGATACGGACAAACATGACAAGCGTGGAGCGGAAGGAACCAACATCCGAAAGTCGTAGCGCGCGGGCCAGAATAAGAGCGCTCAGGACGCTCAAGAAGAGGACGGCACCCGAGAAGAGAGGGAAACCAACCCAGAATCGGCCATGTGCTCCGCCATCAGCATGGTTAGCTACGTACCCCACGAAGAGAGCAAAAACGCCCAAGAAGAGGTACGTCGACATCTCTACAAGACGGTAGCTTGCGTTCTGCGCTGCAACGCCCTGAGAGAGGACAAAAGTCAGTAGCGCAATAGCGGCGCAGACCAACGCAAACATCAAAAGTGACTCAGAAGTCTGCATCTCAGGAATGAGAGCGAGGAAGAGCTGAATCATACCAATGGCATAACCGATGTTGCTCAGTACCGCTCCAGCAGTACGTGCCTCGGGAGCCTTAGCAGTGACCAGATAGATGACTACAGCCGCGGCAAAGAAGAGGTAGAACGTTCCCTGGTTGCCAGGGGAAGCATACATGCCAATGACCGGGATGAGCGCTACAAAACTCATGAGCACCAGAGGCTGAATTGCCTTGCGGTACAGCAAGAAACTGACAATGCAGAGGACACCAATAACCCAGGGCGCGGGGAAGACACCTTGATTACCCTCTGCATAGGGAAGGAAAGTGCTCCAGCGCGTTGCGTAGGTAACGCTATCAGCGACGTGAGCAGTGTAGAAGGCATCAAGGAGAGCAAAGAAGGAGAAGAATACGCCGACGCATGCGTCAATTGCCGGCAACCACTCTATCTTGCGAGCGGGTTGGTGAAGAGCTTCCTTCGCCCAGGGGATAGCCGGGGTGCTTTGCACCTGCTCGGACTGTTCAGCGGCAGCAGGAGCGGAACCAGCAATAGTCTTCTGCAGACGAGGAATAAATACGTAGGCAGAAATCAGGTTAACAACCAGAACAGAGACGAAGAAGATACTGGGGAACCACGGGCCGTGATCCGAGTCCATGATGAAGGAGAGAATAGACGCAATTGGGTAGATGCGTGCCTGGGCGTAGTAATCTGCCGTGCCGTTCAGCCACGTGAAAAGAATGGCATGCACAGACATGACTGCAAACGCAATACCCGCATCCGTGTAGCTCAGATCGTTGGTGAAGAAGAAAATAGCGATGGCAGTAGCCGGAACAAAAATGCGGGAAGAATCAACAAGACCTTCCCGGATGCCCTTCGGGGCCGCATTCGGGGCAAAGTGCAGAACCAAACCCAGAACAGTGGCAACGGCAGTCAGAGAAACGAAATACCAAACGAAAGGCAGAGCCGACACCTTTGTAGCTGCCAGCGAGTCCGAAACGATGAACGAAATCAGCAGGTACGCCATCACACGATTACGCATGAGGGCGCAGGCTCCAACAATGGCTGCAGTGCCAACCAGAGACGTGAGGAGCCAGATGTAGCGTCCTTCAGTCCAAATCTTGAGGACATAGATAGCAACGCCGGTCAGAGGAATAAATGCAAGACCCGTTGCTGCAAAAGAGTAGGAGGCAATACGCAGGCGCTCTACGAAACGGTAGGTGAGCAGACCGGCTCCGTAGAAGACAATTGCTCCAAGCGCCATTGCGAGGACACGGAAGATAGCCGTTTCATCCTGAGAAGAAGTCACCGAGGTGACAAAAAGGCCCGCAGCACCAATGAGCAGGAGCGAACCAATGTACAGAACAATATTGAGGAAGATATCCTCGTTGACTCGGCGTCGCTGCGCAGGAGGCTGAGGATACGGACCCGACAGGGACGGGGGAACGTACAAGCCGAGACCTTGCGGCTGAACATACTGAGGGCTCTGAGATGAAGAGTGAGAGCTAGAGGATGCCTGATGAGGTTGTGTCGGCTGAGACATGGTTTCTCCTTAGGCTGTAGTGATACTTCTACGATACGAGAGTCTTTAGACCTAAAAGCTTTATTACGAGCAATAAAGCGCATGGAACTTACTGAAAATAGATTGAAAGCTCCCTGAGAGTTACATCGCGGGAGTATCCTCAGATTGACAGAGGCAGTTAAGTGTTCTTAAGCACTTAACTCGTGTTTGTATTGCGTAAGAGCTCTATCTCTGAGAGAATTGACGACGTTGTCAAAGCGTCTACCTGCACTAAAGGTAGGCCCACGTATGACCCGGTCCGAAGGATGACAGGATGAGTCTGTCTAGAAAATAGGCGACACGCCCGAGTTCGGGGGTCGGTACTCAGGCGGGGTGAGGAACCCGGCAAAGCCGGATTCAGTCCGTTCTGAGTGGCGCACGTGATGAATATATCGCGTTCCTTAAGCGCTATAACAAAGGGGCAAAAGCTCCGATACAGGGAATACATCAAGAAAGAGAGTCCGACAGATGGCGGGACAGAAAATCCGCATCCGTCTGAAGTCCTATGACCACGAGGTCATCGATTCTTCGGCACGGAAAATCGTCGAAACGGTAAAGGGCGCAGGCGCAACTGTAGTTGGCCCCGTGCCGCTGCCGACCGAGAAGAACGTTTACTGTGTTATCCGTTCTCCCCACAAGTACAAGGACAGCCGCGAGCACTTCGAGATGCGTACGCACAAGCGTCTGATCGACGTTGTTGATCCGACCCCCAAGGCTGTTGATGCCCTCATGCGTCTCGACCTGCCGGCAGACGTAAACATCGAGATCAAGCTGTAGAGGATCGCATCTAATGACTAACAAATTCGAGCGCCAGGTGAAGGGCCTGCTGGGCACCAAGCTCGGCATGACCCAGGTCTGGGACGAGGACGGCAAGTTCGTGCCTGTCACCGTCGTCAAGGCTGATTCTAACGTTGTTACCCAGATCCGTAACCAGGAAACTGACGGCTACGAAGCTGTTCAGATCGGTTTCGGTGCAATCGACTCTCGCAAGGTTACCAAGCCCCTGGCTGGTCACTTCGAGAAGGCCGGTGTTACCCCCCGTCGCCACATCGTCGAGCTGCGTACCGCAGATGCTTCTGAGTATTCCCTCGGTCAGGAACTGACCGTTGAGCTCTTCGAAGCAGGCCAGAAGGTCGACGTCGTTGGTAAGACCAAGGGTAAGGGCTTCGCAGGTGTTATGAAGCGTCACGGCTTCAAGGGTGTTGGCGCGTCTCACGGTCAGCACAAGAACCACCGTAAGCCCGGTTCCATCGGTGGCGCATCCTACCCCGCACGCGTGTTCAAGGGTATGCGCATGGCTGGCCGTATGGGCGCAGCACGTCACACTACCTTGAACCTGACTATCCAGGGTGTGGACGCAGAGAACAATGTCCTGCTGATCAAGGGCGCAATCCCCGGTCCCAAGGGCGGCGTTGTTCTGGTTCGTACCGCTGTGAAGGGAGCCTAATACATCATGGCTGTTAAGACCCTTAAGGTAGACCTGCCCGCAGAGATTTTCGACGCGCAGGCATCCGTGCCCCTGCTGCACCAGGTTGTCGTTGCACAGCTCGCTGCTGCACGCCAGGGCACCCACAAGACCAAGAACCGCGGCGAGGTTTCCGGTGCAGGCCGTAAGCCCTTCAAGCAGAAGGGTACCGGTAACGCACGTCAGGGCTCCATCCGTGCACCGCACATGACCGGCGGTGGCGTTGTTCACGGTCCGACCCCGCGTAACTACGCACAGCGCACCCCCAAGAAGATGATCGCCGCTGCACTGCGCGGTGCTCTCTCCGACCGCGCTCGTCACGACCGCGTCCACGTTGTCGAGAACTTCATCTCCGGTGAAACCCCCTCGACCAAGGCTGCAAAGGCTGCATTCGCAGCTATCACCGAGCGCAAGAACATCCTTCTTGTGATTGCTCGTGCAGAGGACGTTGTGGCTCTGTCCGCACGTAACCTGGAGAACGTCCACGTTCTGTACGCAGATCAGCTCAACACCTACGATGTGCTGGTTTCTGACGACGTGGTCTTCACCAAGGCAGCATTCGACGCATTCGTTGCTGCAGCTCAGAAGAAGGAGGGCGCTAAGTAATGAGCGTTTCCACCAAGTCTGTATACGACGTGATCATCGCTCCCGTCGTTTCCGAGAAGAGCTACGGTCAGCTCGACGAAGGTAAGTACACCTTCGAGGTCGCTACCGATTCCAACAAGCTGGAAATCAAGCAGGCCATCGAGAAGATCTTTGACGTCAAGGTTGCTTCCGTCAACACCATCAACCGTCAGGGCAAGCGCAAGCGCACCCGTTTCGGTTGGGGCGCTCGCAAGAACACCAAGCGTGCGATTGTGACCCTCAAGGAAGGCACCATCGACATCTTCGGCGGTCCGCAGGCATAAGCCCCGCGGAGACCACTTTAACGAAGGAAGAAATATCTAAATGGGTATTCGTAAGTACAAGCCGACGACCCCGGGTCGCCGCGGTTCGAGCGTTGCTGATTTCTCCGAGATCACCCGCTCCACCCCGGAAAAGTCCCTGCTTCGTCCGCTTCACAAGACCGGCGGCCGTAACAACACCGGCCGCATCACCACCCGTCACAAGGGTGGCGGCCACAAGCGCCAGTACCGTCTGATCGACTTCCGTCGTCACGACAAGGACGGCGTTAACGCACGCGTTGCACACATCGAGTACGATCCCAACCGTACCGCTCGCATCGCGCTGCTGCACTACTTCGATGGTTCCAAGCGCTACATCATCGCTCCGAACAAGCTCGCTCAGGGCGACATCGTCGAGTCCGGCCCCGCAGCTGACATCAAGCCCGGTAACAACCTGCCCCTGCGCAACATCCCCGTTGGTACCGTGATTCACTGTGTCGAGCTCCGCCCCGGTGGCGGCGCAAAGCTGGCTCGTTCCGCAGGTGCTTCTGTACAGCTGGTTGCTAAGGAAGGTAAGTACGGTCAGCTCCGTCTGCCCTCCGGCGAAATCCGCAACGTGGATGTTCGCTGCCGCGCAACCGTTGGTGAAGTTGGCAACGCTGAGCAGTCCAACATCAACTGGGGTAAGGCAGGCCGTAACCGCTGGAAGGGCATCCGCCCGACCGTTCGTGGTGTGGTCATGAACCCGGTTGACCACCCGCACGGTGGTGGTGAAGGTAAGACCTCCGGTGGTCGTCACCCGGTTAACCCCAACGGTAAGCCCGAGGGTCGTACCCGCCGTCCCAACAAGGAAAGCGACAAGCTCATCGTTCGTCGCCGTCGTACTGGCAAGAAGCGCTAAGGAGCCTGAAACATGCCTCGTAGTTTGAAGAAGGGCCCTTTCGTTGATCAGCACCTCTACCTGAAGGTTGCAGCTCAGAACGAGAAGGGCACCAAGAACGTAATCAAGACTTGGTCGCGTCGCTCGATGATTATCCCCGACATGCTCGGTCACACCATCGCAGTGTACGACGGTCGCAAGCACGTGCCGGTGTTCATCACCGAGTCGATGGTTGGTCACAAGCTCGGTGAGTTTGCTCCGACCCGCACTTTCCGCAGCCACGTGAAGGACGACCGTAAGGGCAAGCGTCGCTAATCGGTTCACACCGATAAGCTAACGTTTCCCTTTCGGCAATAGACGAAAGAGAGATAGGCAATGGAAGCCAAGGCATCAGCGCGTTTCGTTCGCGTTACGCCTATGAAGGCCCGCCGTGTCGTCAACCTGATCCGTGGTAAGCAGGCGGAAGAGGCTCTGGCGATTCTGAAGTTCGCCCCCCAGGCAGCTTCGGAACCGGTATACAAGATCGTTGCTTCGGCAGTAGCTAACGCTCGTCAGAAGGCAACCCAGCAGGGTCTGCCCTTCCGCGAGGAAGAGCTGTTCATCAGCGAAGCATTCGTGAACGAGGGCCCGACCATGAAGCGCATTCAGCCCCGCGCTCAGGGTCGCGCATACCGAATCAACAAGCGCACCAGCCACATCACCGTGGTAGTTGCTACCCCGGAGAAGGAGGAGGACCGCTAAATGGGTCAGAAAATTCACCCGAACGGTTTCCGACTGGGCATCACCACTGACCACGTCTCCAAGTGGTTCGCTGATTCCAACAAGCCCGGCGAGCGTTACGCTGACTTCGTCCGCGAGGACGTAAAGATCCGCGAGCTGCTGGCTAAGAACCTGGATCGCGCAGGCGTTGCAAAGGTCGAGATCGAGCGTACCCGTGACCGCGTGCGTGTGGACATCCACACCGCTCGTCCCGGTATCGTGATTGGCCGCCGTGGCGCAGAAGCAGACCGCATCCGCGGCGAGCTCGAGAAGCTCACCAACAAGCAGATTCAGCTGAACATCCTCGAGGTTGCTAACCCCGACCTCTCCGCTCAGCTGGTTGCACAGAGCATCGCAGAGCAGCTCGCATCGCGTGTTGCATTCCGCCGTGCAATGAAGAAGGCAATCCAGTCCGCACAGCGTGCAGGCGCAAAGGGTATCCGTATCCAGTGCTCCGGCCGTCTGGGTGGCGCTGAAATGTCCCGTTCCGAGTTCTACCGCGAAGGCCGTGTGCCCCTGCACACCCTGCGTGCGAACATCGACTACGGCTTCTTCGAGGCTAAGACCACCTTCGGTCGCATCGGCGTGAAGGTCTGGATCTACAAGGGCGACCTGACCGACAAGGAGCTGGCAGCTCAGCAGGCAGCAAACAACCGCCGTGGCAACCGCCGCGATGGTGACCGCCGCCGCCAGGGCAACCGTGGTCCTCGTCGCGAGCGCCGCAACGAGAACGCTTCGGCAAAGGTCGAGGCCAAGACTGCAGAGAACGGTGAGGCATAAATGCTTATTCCCCGTCGAGTAAAGTACCGCAAGCAGCACCACCCCAAGCGTAGTGGTCTCGCAAAGGGCGGCACCGAGGTTAGCTTCGGTGAGTGGGGCATTCAGGCCCTGTCGCCCGCATACGTGACCAACCGCCAGATTGAGGCTGCACGTATCGCAATGACCCGTCACATCAAGCGTGGCGGTAAGGTCTGGATCAACATTTATCCCGACCGTCCGCTGACCAAGAAGCCCGCTGAAACCCGTATGGGTTCCGGTAAGGGTTCGCCCGAGTGGTGGGTCGCAAATGTCAAGCCGGGTCGAGTCATGTTTGAACTCTCCGGTGTGTCCGAAGAAGTGGCTCGCGAGGCAATGCGCCTGGCAATCCACAAGCTCCCGATGAAGGCACGTGTTGTGCGTCGCCGCGAAGGTGGTGAATAAGCGAGATGGCAGTAGGATCCAAGGACCTGAGCATCGATAAGCTCGCAGAGCTCTCCAACGAAGAGCTGGCTGCAAAGCTGAGCGAAGCGAAGAAGGAACTCTTCAACATCCGCTTCCAGGAAGTCACCGGTCAGGCTAACGCAGGTCGTCGCCGCACTATCAAGCGCGACATCGCACGTATCTACACCGTGCTGCGTGAGCGCGAGCTCGGTATTCGTCCCGCAACTGAAGGTGAGTCCAAGTGAGTGAAGTAAAGAACGAAGAGCGCGGCTACCGCAAGACCCGCCGCGGCTACGTTGTCTCCGACAAGATGGACAAGACCGTTGTCGTCGAGGTCGAGGACCACGTGAAGCACGCACTGTACGGCAAGGTCGTTCGCCGTAGCTCCAAGATCAAGGCACACGATGAGCAGAACGCTGCTGGCATCGGTGACCTCGTTCTGATTGCAGAGACCCGTCCGCTGTCCGCTTCCAAGCGCTGGCGTATCGTGGAGATCATCGAGAAGGCTAAGTAAGCTCTCTTCATGACTCTCTGCTAGAGCAGTAAAAGAGCCCCTCTCCTACTTCGGTAGGAGAGGGGCTCTTTGCTTTTAACCTTTGTACGGGAAAAACCGGGGCAGGCGCCCTATGGCACGGGCTAATAACAGGCGCTAAGACAACATTTGTCATAAATGTCTTGATATGTCATACGAGAAAGCAATATTTTTCTCTCGCGTTGATGGCGCAATCCATGAGTAGACGCTGCTAGAGAAGAAAACGCATGTGGAGGCGGAATTAGGGCGAAAAAATGAAAAGTAATACGTGAGTAAGGCGCCTGGGGACTGCGGAATCCGATGAGCAACACTTGAAAACAACCTGATTAGGGACTTATTATCAACTTTATAGTTGCTTAGCGTAACCTTGCCTAATAATCAGTCGGGTGGCTTTGCACCTTCCGGAGGTTGCACGACCTTTGGAGAAGTACCACTACACATCATCGAGGATCATCATGACTTCTTCGCCCAAGCCCTCACGTAAGCTGCTCGCCATTGCTGGCGCACTTTCCGTTGTTGCAGGCTCTTTCGCTGCCGTTCCTGCTACCTTTGCGGCAAACGTCTCCGCATCCGTTCCCGGCGGGAACTCCCAGAACTCCACTGAGGAATGCCGCCACATTGCAGTGAGCGCTACCCAGTACCAGGGCCTGCCCGGCCAGTACCAGCTGGCATACTCGGCCGCAACCTCCTCCCTCTACACTTCCTTCTCCTCCGGACGCCCGCCGATTCTGACCGGTGGCGTCGGCACCTGGAACGTTGCATCCACCCCGAGCCTTGCTACTGTCTACCAGTTCCCGACCACGGACTTTATTGCACGTGGCGCTACCGCACCGACCGGCAAGCAGATTGAATCTCCCTACGGTATTGCCTACGACGAAGCAACCGGATACGTATGGGTGACCCAGACCCGCGTCAACAAGGTATCTGTCTTCGATCCCGCGACCAACAAGATTATCTGGAGTAGCGCAGAAGGCGACGTTAACCACCCCCGCGAGGTACGCATCGACCCCTCTAGCGGCAAGGTCTTTGTATCTGGCTCGGGCGGCATTAGTGTCTTCGACACCACCCTGCACGCCCTGGTCAAGAAGATTGAATTCACCGACGCCAAGGGCGAATCTGACATCGCAATGAACATGCACGTAGACTCCGCTGATGGCAAGCTCTACGTACCCTCCTTGAGTGCCGGCACCGTGAAGGTGATTGACACCAAGAGCTACGAGGTTGAGAAGACCATTCAGCTGCACAAGGAAAATGCTGAAGCTACTCTGAACCCCTCGGACGTCACTATCGACAAGTCCCTGAAGGAAATCTACGTCAGCACCCAGGGTGACCGTAAGGGCACTAACTCCGGTATCACCGTCTACGACCTGGAAACTGGTGCCTACAAGAAGACCATTCCTTTCGGCAACCAGGCCCTCGCTCTCGCCTCCGACGAAGCCCGTGACCTGCTGTACGTGACCGATTACGGTACCGGCAACGTCGGTGTTGTTGATGCACGAACCGGCACCGTTGTTTCTCAGGTGTCTACCGGTGCGACCAGCGGCGCAAATGATGTTCTGGTCACCGCAGACGGCAGTGCATACGCTGTAGCACGCAGCATTGAAGGCGCTTCCGCTATCGAAACCGACTACACCATCGATAAGACCACCGGCGAATACCGCACCTCTAGCACCGAGCCCAAGGGTAAGGACAACGCGGACTCCCCGATTACTCCCGGCGTCATGGTGAAGATCAACACCACCGTTGAAACCAGCGCGAAGCCTGCTGCACAGACTTCTTCTGAAGAACTGGTGAAGACCTACGCCGACGGCGCAAAGCTCTACGCCGTGAAGGACTGGACCACCGGTGAAACTCTGAAGCTGCGTGGCGAAGGTTTCAAGACTCAGGACGGTTCAAAGGGCTCCGTACTCGCAGTCAAGCTGAACAAGGGCCGCATCTCCGCGAAGGAAGAGCCGAAGCTCAACGGTGCTGAGGGCAACAGCGCCGGCGTCTGGGCGTACATCCAAGCAGATGAGAATGGTAACTTCACCGCTGAGCTGCCGTACCCGACCACTGAAAACTCCAACCTGAAGGAAAACCTGAAGAGCGGCGATAAGGTATCTGTCTTCCTGCTCTCCGGCTCCATGGTTGAAGGCGATACCGCACGTGGTGGTGAAGCGCTCTCCGCAACTGTTGCAGAGAAGAAGGCAGACACCGCTGCGACCTGCGCACCGGCAGAAACTACCCAGGTCGCTGCTGCTCCCTCTGGCGTGACTACCACTTACCCCGCCGGTACTAAGCTGAGCCTGCCTGATGGCAACGAGCCCACTCCGGCTCCGAGCGAGTCTGCTAAGCCTGAGCCGACTACTCCGGCTCCGAGTGAGTCTGCTAAGCCTGAGCCGAGCACCCCGGCACCCTCCGAAAGCGCAAATTCCAATGAGGTTGTGCACGAGTACAAGGACGGCGCTAAGGTCTACTTCCCCAAGACTTGGGACGGCCAGAAGCTGACCTTCCGCGGTGAAGGCTTCAAGACTCTGGACGGTAAGGGCTCCGTTATCGCGGTCAAGCTGAACAAGGGCGCTATTTCCGCGAAGGAAGAGCCCAAGCTCGAAGGCGTTGAAGGCAATAGCGCAGGCATCTGGGCATACATCAAGGCGGACGAAAATGGTAACTTCACCGCAACCATCGACCGCCCCACCGTGGCAAACTCTAACCTGACTGAAGAACTGAAGACCGGCGATAGCGTTGCTATCTACCTGCTCTCCGGTTCCCTGACCGAGAACGATAACGTGCGCGGTGGTGTGGCTGCAGAATACACCTTCAGCGTTGAGAACCAGGCACCTGCACCGAAGGTTTCGGAACCGAAGACCTCCGAGCCGGCTAACGCCCCTGTAACTGATCCTTCTGCAGCGCCTTCCGCACCGGCAGAATCCAAGGAACAGGTAAAGGAAAACGCTAAGGACCAGTCCAAGGCTCCCGTGGATTCTTTGAACTCCGAGACCCAGAAGAAGGACAACGCTGCTCCGAAGACCTCCGGATCTTCGTCGCAGAACGTCACCTCTTCCAGCAACGGCTCCACCGCCTCGAGCACCTCGAAGTCTTCGCTGGCTAACACCGGTGCTTCGGGCGTTGTCGTTGCAGCTGGAATCGGCGTTCTTGCTCTGGTTATCGGTGCAACTGTACTGGTAGCACGTCGCCGCAAGGCATAGTCCGTACCCCACGGCAGCCCACGATACTACCGCTCGGTAGTAGCAAAAGAGATAGAGCGGGAACTGCTAGATATTCAAGAACCCGATTGACTCTCTGAAACTGCCGATACACGTTGAAAGGGGCGGTACCCATCAAAGCGATGGGTACCGCCCCTTTCAGCTTGCCCACATGCCTGTTATACAGGCGGAAGACCTAGACCAGGGGCAGAAGTAGCAGCGGGGGCGCCCTCTCTGCACTCGCTCGCCCATATTTGACGATTTAACAGCCCCAAAGAATAAAATCTAGGGTTCTAGCCCCTCAGATATAAAGAAAACCCGCACCGAAGTGCGGGTTTAGTGTCAAAGCGAGGTTCGGTCCCTAGACAAACGGATTAGCGAGGAAAAAGGGACCCAAGAAATCTGTCCGATAAGGACCGAACCTCTTATTTGACGCATGCGTCTCTTCTATTATGGTACATCTCGCTGATTTTCGCACCTTGAAGCGCGTTTATTACCAAAAAACTTGATTTTTGAAAAAACAACCCTTAATTTCTAAATTTTTAACCAGATTTTTTCGGAACGCTGCTTTGAGAAGGGTTCAGAGGTGACGAAATATTACGAAATCCATGGCGCCAGACGCCTCAGGATAAGCTTATAAATTCTATAATCTATCAATATCTCTAGATAGATGTCTTTTGTGCTGATTATATGCAGACTGCGAAGTTTTCGTTGAGTAAATCCACCTCACTCAGATCCCGGGGGAGAGCAATGAGTATTGCCGATATAGGGTACCTTGGCCACGAACGGCGCAGCGCATGGACTACGCCAGAAAAGCCTCAAAGTGGAGGGTGAAGCGTAAGATATATAACAGAAAGCTCCGAATGCTAAGCCCGCAAAATATGAGGTGAGCTAGCCTCCAACCTACACAACTCTGGAGATATCTATGGTTCCCTCAGCCGCAGGAGAAGGGCAGAAGAGCACCCTGGACGCCAACCGTTTTTCCATGGATCGTTTTGCGGGACTCGCTGGGCAGTATCAAGTGGCATATAACCCCGAAGAGAACGTTCTTTTCGTAAGCGGAAGCTTCAATCACACAAAGAGCCACGGTACTCTCTGCGCAACAATTGCACGCATAAACGCAGATACCCTGCAGATTGAGAAGACGGCTGTTCTGCCTGCTATCCCGGAAAATAACCCCGGGTTAGAGAACCTCTTCCAAATCCAGGCTGCCTACGGTCTAGCAGCAGACAACGAGCGGGAGCTTCTCTGGACCGGAGGAACCCGCACAAAATCAGTAGCCGCATACTCTCAAAAAGACCTGGCGCTCGTATGGGATTCTCTCGTTCTAGGAGTGGAGATGCTAATTCCGCGTGAGCTATACGTTGCACCCAGCGGTGCTGTACTCGTGACCGGAATGGGTGGTTACCAGGTAATCTCTGCACCTAACGCAGAAGGAGTACGCGCGGTTAGCTCTCTTCAAGGAGACGATCCCGCTATGCTACTAGGGCCCGTAGCTGATGAAGCTCGTAGCCGCCTGTACATCCCGAATATTATGCGAGATGAAATCTGGGTTGTGGACATGAACAGCTGGGGGCTCGTACGTAGGCTACCCGTAACTGGCGGGGAAGACGCCAATGCTCCAATCGGTATTCACGGTGTGGAGATTGATTCAACGCGCGGCGAACTGTATGTCTCTGCACAGGGGCGCGAGGGTAAAAACGGCGGTCTATATGTTCTGAGTTTTGAGGGGGAACACCTCGCTTATCTTCCATTCGGCAAAATGCCCACCGATATCTTGCTCGATGCAGAACGCCAGCTGCTCTATGTTGCTGATTTTGGCGGTAAGGGAGATCCTGCAGTTGCTGGCGGTGGAACTATCACTGTCATTGACACGCTCAATCGAACCATCATCGAGACCTTGCAGGCAGCCCCGACCCGTATTAATCACCAGGTCCTGCTGAAGGACGGGAGCGTCATCGCTATCGACAAGGCGGGGGATTATCCCGCAATTGAGGTTTCCTGCGTGCTGGATGCACGCTCTGGCGAATACCGTGAGGCTGCGGAAGAAAGCCGGCCGGGAGAAGCTCCTCGTCCTATCGTTCGTGATGGTATTGCGAAAGTATATATCTCATAGCTGCAGAGTGAAGAGCAGTCGGCATACCCAAAATAATCACTGGCGCTCTCTAACCCTGTGCGCGCACTAGCGGGGTGGGGGAGTAAGACTGGGTAATCCTATCGCTAGGCAGCGGCAAGTCTGTCGTGGAGGAGCATTAAAGCGTAGTAAAATATAAATATCTACCATCCTTGTTTGACACATTGTTTGGTAGATTTCTCGAGGCCCCTTCAGTTTCTTATGCGTCAGGAACTATACGAAGGGGCCTCCTGCTTTAAGTGTCAAATAAGCCACCTTCTCGCTCGGTGTTGATGTGGGGTATGAGGTTTTTGACATCCGATACATGCATTGTCTTGGTGGATAGGGTAGTGGAGACCGAAATCATAGTTAACAAGCCCTTGCGCTAGATACCTGCTTCCTGTACAGTGTTAAGACTGTGTGGCTGTATCCAAATAGCCGCACAACCACGGGCTTCTCGTGCCAGTGCATAATGCCGCTACTTACGGGTGGGATACGCCCGCTTCACGCGGGTCCAAATGCTTCTGGCATGGGTTTGCCCCAGGCGTTTCCGCTAACCCCTTCCATAGAGATGGGGCCCGGGGCGTCAACCAATCCCGTAAAAATGTTCCGCAAGGCTGGCTCGCGCCTAAGGCGAGTCGGAACCGGCGAGACGACAGGAGAAATATGATTCAGCAGGAGTCGCGACTGAAGGTCGCCGACAACACTGGTGCGAAGGAAATCCTGACCATCCGTGTTCTCGGTGGTTCCTCGCGTCGCTACGCAGGCATTGGCGACATCATTGTCGCAACCGTCAAGGATGCAATCCCCGGCGGTACCGTAAAGAAGGGTGACGTTGTTAAGGCAGTCGTCGTCCGCACCAAGAAGGAAACCCGTCGTCCCGACGGCTCCTACATCAAGTTCGACGAGAACTCCGCAGTGATCCTGAAGAACACTGATGGTGATCCCCGTGGTACCCGTATCTTCGGCCCCGTGGGTCGTGAGCTTCGCGACAAGAAGTTCATGAAGATCGTTTCGCTGGCTCCGGAGGTGCTCTAATTCATGGCTAAGATCAAGTCCGGCGACCTGGTTCAGGTTATTTCCGGTGCAGATAAGGGCAAGCAGGGCAAGGTTCTGAAGGTTCTCCCCAAGGAAAACCGCGTGATTGTTGAGGGCGTCAAGGTCGTCACCAAGCACACCAAGGCTAACCCCCTGACCGGCGCAGCAGGCGGCATTCAGAAGGTTGAGGCACCGATCCACGTTTCTAACGTTGCGATTGTTGACCCCGAGACCAAGAAGCCGACCCGTGTTGGTTTCCGCCTCGAGACTGTAGAGCGTGACGGCAAGGAGCGCACCGTTCGCGTGCGCGTTGCTAAGCGTTCGGGTAAGGACATCTAATGACCGAAACCAAGATCACCCCCCGCTTCAAGACCAAGTACGCTGAGGTCGTCGTTCCCGCTCTGCAGGAAGAGTTCAAGTACGAGAACGTCATGCAGACCCCGAAGATCGTTAAGGTCGTCGTAAACATGGGTGTCGGCGAGGCAGCTCGCGACGCAAAGCTCATGGACGGCGCAATCCGCGATCTCACCGCAATCACCGGTCAGAAGCCGATTGTTACCCGCGCTAAGAAGTCCATCGCACAGTTCAAGCTGCGCGAAGGTATGCCCATTGGTGCACACGTCACCCTGCGTGGCGACCGCATGTGGGAATTCCTGGACCGCCTCGTCACCCTGGCACTGCCCCGAATCCGCGACTTCCGCGGCCTCTCGGACCGCCAGTTCGACGGTAACGGTAACTACACCTTCGGTCTGACCGAGCAGTCCATGTTCCACGAAATCGATCAGGACTCGATCGACCGCGTGCGTGGTATGGACATCACCGTGGTGACCTCCGCGAAGACCGACGAAGAAGGCCGTGCAATCCTGAAGGCACTGGGCTTCCCGTTCAAGACCAACTAACGACTACGTTGTAGGTCCAGACCCCGTTACCGCGGGGTAGGGAAACCACAACGAGGAAGGGCTAAAGCCCACAATGACTATGACTGATCCGGTCGCAGATATGCTGACCCGTTTGCGTAACGCAAACTCCGCATACCACGACACCGTATCCATGCCCTACTCCAAGCTGAAGGCTCGCATTGCAGAGATCCTGAAGGCTGAGGGCTACATCGCCGACGTGAAGGTTGAGGATGCAAAGGTCGGCAAGACCCTGACCCTCGTCCTCAAGTACGGTCCGTCCCGCGAGCGTTCCATCGCTGGCGTGCGTCGTATTTCCAAGCCGGGCCTGCGTACCTACGCAAAGTCCACCAACCTGCCCCAGGTTCTGGGTGGCCTCGGCATCGCAATCCTGTCCACCTCTTCGGGTCTGCTCACTGACAAGCAGGCAGCGAAGAAGGGCGTGGGCGGCGAAGTCATCGCTTACATCTGGTAGTCGGTTAGAAGAGAAAGGAAGAGAATAATGTCACGTATTGGACGTCTCCCCATCTCGGTTCCCGCCGGCGTTGAGGTTAAGGTCGATGGCAACCTGGTCACCGTTAAGGGCCCGAAGGGCGAGCTTTCCCACAAGGTAGCTTCCCCCATCACCGTGGCTCTGAACGAAAACGAGATCGTTGTATCTCGTCCGAACGACGAGCGCCTGTCTCGCTCGCTGCACGGTCTGACTCGTACCCTGATTCAGAACCTGATTATCGGCGTTACCTCCGGCTACGAGAAGAAGCTGGAAATCGTTGGTACCGGTTACCGTGTGACCCCGAAGGGTAACGGCCTGGAGTTCGCTCTGGGCTACTCCCACCCGATCAACATCACCGCTCCCGAGGGTATTACCTTCGCAGTGGAGGGTGCTAACAAGCTGACCGTGTCGGGTATCGACAAGCAGCTCGTTGGTCAGGTTGCAGCAAACATTCGTGGTCTGCGTAAGCCCGATCCCTACAAGGGTAAGGGTGTTCGCTACGCAGGTGAGCACATCCGCCGCAAGGTCGGAAAGGCTGG
The DNA here is from genome assembly GCF_001812205.1 of Rothia sp. HMSC069C10. NCBI lineage: Bacteria > Bacillati > Actinomycetota > Actinomycetes > Micrococcales > Micrococcaceae > Rothia > Rothia sp. HMSC069C10. Next base: position 514,148 of record NZ_KV808297.1, on the reverse strand, counting down.
TAAGTAAACATGGCTATCAAGTCGAAGGCAGCGCAGCGTGCACGTCGTCACGCTCGCATCCGCAAGTACGTTTCGGGTACCGCTGCGCGTCCGCGCCTGTGCGTCACCCGTTCGACCCGTCACATGTTCGTTCAGGTTATCGACGATGTCAAGGGCGTAACCCTGGCATCCGCTTCCACCATGGAAGCAGAGCTGCGTGCAGCTGACCTGGACAAGACCGCTAAGGCAAAGCGCGTTGGTGAGCTCGTTGCAGAGCGCGCCAAGGCAGCTGGTGTTGAGGCAGTCGTGTTCGACCGCGGTGGTAACAAGTACCACGGCCGTGTTGCAGCCGTTGCTGACGGTGCACGCGAGGGAGGTCTTGCACTCTAATGAGCGAGCAGAACGTAAAGGAAACTCAGGTGAGCGAAGCAGTAGTAGCTGAAACCGCTGAGACCTCCAACCAGCGCGAGGAGCGCCGCAACAACCGCGGCGAGCGTCGTGGCCGTGGTGAGCGCCGTAACAACCGCGCTCGCGAGGAGGAGAAGGACAAGTACATCGAGCGCGTTGTGACCATCAACCGCGTTTCCAAGGTCGTCAAGGGTGGTCGTCGCTTCAGCTTCACCGCACTGGTCGTCGTTGGTGACGGTAACGGCCTGGTCGGCGTTGGCTACGGTAAGGCTAAGGAAGTTCCCGCAGCAATCTCCAAGGGTGTCGAGGAAGCAAAGAAGAATTTCTTCCGCGTTCCCCGCATCGAAGGCCGCACCATCCCGCACCGCGTGCAGGGTGAAGCAGCTGCAGGCGTTGTGATGCTCCGTCCGGCAACCGCTGGTACCGGTGTTATCGCAGGTGGCCCCGTGCGTGCAGTACTCGAGTGCGCAGGCATTCACGATGTGCTGTCCAAGTCGCTCGGTTCCTCGAACCAGATCAACATCGTTCACGCAACTGTTGCAGCACTCAAGGAGCTTGAGGAGCCCCTGGCAGTGGCAGCCCGCCGCGGCCTGCCCACCGATGAGGTTATCCCCAGCTACCTGCGCAACACCAAGTCTGAAAAGGCAGGTGCGTAGTAATGGCCAAGCGTATTCAGCCCAGCGACGCAAAGCTGGAAATCACCCAGGTCAAGTCCTATGTTGGTCAGAAGCAGAACATGCGCGACACCCTGCGTTCCCTGGGCCTCAAGCGCCCCGGCAACAAGGTAGTCCGCACTGCTGACCCCGTCACCGTTGGCATGGTTAACACCGTTGCTCACCTGGTGAAGGTTGAGGAGGTCAAGTAAAGATGGCAGAAGCTATCAAGATTCACGATCTGCGCCCGGCACCGGGTGCCCACAAGGCAAAGACCCGCGTTGGCCGCGGTGAAGGCTCCAAGGGTAAGACTGCAGGTCGCGGTACCAAGGGTACCAAGGCACGTTACCAGGTTCGTGCAGGCTTCGAAGGCGGCCAGCTGCCGCTGCACATGCGCCTGCCGAAGCTGCGCGGCTTCAAGAACCCCTTCCGCACCGAGTACCAGGTTGTTAACCTGGACCGCATCCAGGAACTGTTCCCCAACGGTGGCGACGTCACCGTCGAGGCACTGGTTGCTAAGGGTGCCGTTCGTAAGAACGAGCTCGTGAAGGTTCTGGGCAACGGCGAAATCTCCGTCAAGGTGAACGTTGTTGTCGACAAGGCATCGGCTTCCGCTATCGAGAAGATCGAGGCCGCTGGCGGTTCTGTAACCGTTAAGTAGTCTTCAAGACGAGAAAGCCCCCGTCCGTACACTATACGGCGGGGGCTTTTTGCTGCTCGGAAAGATTCATAACAAGGGTATATTCCTGTATTCGTATATTTGAACGCTTGGTGCACGCCACATTTAGTGTTCAAAAATCACGCTAAGAGAATATAAAAGCTACATAATCTGCTAGGGAGTTATCGTTACCCGCTCCAAACACGATAGACTGGAAGATGTGTTTACTGCGCCCTAAAACTCCTTGAGAGGGATGGGCGCCCCATAGACTTACAGGAGGACATGTGCTGAGCGCATTCGGGCGAGTCGTTAAGACCGCCGATTTGCGGCGTAAGCTGCTGTTTACCCTGGCAATGATTGTGCTGTACCGCGTGGGCACTTTCATCCCCGCGCCAGGCGTTTCCTACGGAAATGTACAGCAGTGTCTGAACGCCAATGTTACGAGCGGTGGCGTCTACGATATCGTCAACCTCTTCAGTGGTGGCGCACTGCTGCAGCTTTCGATCTTTGCCCTCGGCGTGATGCCGTACATTACCGCGTCCATTATCATCCAGCTGCTGCGCGTGGTCATCCCGCGATTCCAGGAGTTGCACGATGAAGGCGCGCAGGGTCAGGCAAAGCTCACCCAGTACACCCGCTACCTGACCATCGCTCTTGCTCTGCTGAACGCAACCACCATCGTCTCGATGGCGCGCTCCGGCGTTCTGCTGGGCAACTGCCCCGGCATCATCCCCCAGGACGACGTACTGCACATCCTGCTGATTATCGTCACCCTGTGTGCGGGTACCACCGTCATCATGTGGATGGGTGAGCAGATTACCGAGCGTGGCGTCGGCAATGGCATGTCCCTGCTGATCTTCACCTCCATCGCTTCTTCCTTCCCGAGCGCTCTGGGTTCCATCCAGCGCACCCACGGTTGGGGTATCTTCGCAGCTGTCTGCGGCATCGGCCTGCTGGTCATGCTCGCTGTGGTCTACGTGGAGCAGTCTGTTCGCCGTATCCCCGTGCAGTACGCAAAGCGCATGATTGGTCGACGCACCATTGGTGGCACCAGTACCTACATTCCGTTGAAGGTCAACATGGCAGGCGTGATCCCCCTGATCTTCGCCTCCTCCCTGCTGACCCTGCCCGGTCTGATCGCCCAGTTCAACACCCCCACCGACGGCTCCACTCCGCCGGACTGGGTTAACTGGATCAACGCATACCTGGTGCGCGGCGATCACCCGCTGTACATTGCTCTCTACTTCTTCATGATTATTGGCTTCGCGTACTTCTACGTGGCGGTCACCTTCGACCCGGTAGAAGTAGCGGACAATATGAAGAAGTACGGTGGCTTCATCCCCGGTATCCGTGCCGGTAAGCCCACCGAGCGTTACCTCAGCTACGTACTCAACCGAATTACGTTGCCTGGCGCACTTTACCTGGGTGTAATTTCCATGATTCCCCTGGTAGCGCTTATCCTATTCAACGCAAACCAGAATTTCCCGTTCGGCGGCGCCTCGCTGCTGATCGTGGTGGGTGTTGGTCTTGATACTCTCAAGCAGATCAACGCTCAGCTCCAACAACGAAACTACGAAGGACTGCTCCGATGAACCGTCTGCTCATCGTCGGCCCTCCCGGTGCAGGTAAGGGCACCCAGGCCGTCAAGATTGCTGAAGCGCTGAAGATTCCCGCGATTTCCACCGGTGATATCTTCCGCAAGAACATCAAGGAAGAGACCGAGCTGGGCAAAGAAGCGAAGTCGTACATCGACTCCGGCAACCTGGTTCCCGACTCCGTCACCAACAACATGGTGCGCGCACGCCTGGAGGAAAGCGACGTCGTCAACGGCTTCCTGCTCGACGGCTACCCCCGTAACACCTCCCAGGTGCACGAGCTGGACTCCATCCTCGAAGCCAAGGGCGAGAAGATCGACCGCGTTCTCCTGCTGGTTGCAGACAACGACGAACTCGTCGAGCGTCTGCTTAACCGCGCAGCAGAGCAGGGTCGCACCGATGACAACGAAGAGGTCATCCGTCACCGTCTGAAGGTCTACGAAGAAGAGACCGCACCGCTGATCGCAATCTACCGCGAACGCGGCATCGTCAAGGAAGTTAACGGCCTCGGCGAGATTGCTGAAGTCACCGAGCGTATCCTCGACGCTCTGAAGTAACCTTCTGCTGTACCCCCGCAATTTGAGGTGCATGATGCATCACAAAGACTTGCGGGGGTACAGTGCTGTCTGTAGAGTTCTAAGCTTGGGCGTACCGCCCCACATACCTAAGGAGTCAGAATGGCACGAGTCGAAATCAAAACCAATGCACAGCTTCAGCAGATGGCTCGTGCAGGCGTCATTACCAGCCGTGCACTCGATGCGGCAGTGGCGGCAGCCCGCCCCGGCGTAACCACCGCAGAGGTGAACGCCGCCTTTGAACGCACCATGCTGGAGCTGGGCGGCACCTCCAACTTCTACGGCTACTACGACTACCCGGCGACCGTATGCACCTCCGTCAACCACGAGGTTGTTCACGGCATCCCCGGCGGCTACGTGCTCAAGGACGGCGATATTCTCTCCATCGACGGTGGCGCATACGTCATCGACCCCGCCACCAACCGCCAGTGGCACGGTGACTCGGCACGTACTGTGCTGGTTGGTGATAACGTAAGCGAAGCCCGCGCGGAGCTCTCCGCCGTCACTCGCGAGGCAATGTGGCACGGTATTGCTGCTCTGGCAACCGCAAAGAAGGTCGGCGAAATTGGTCTTGCCATCGAAGCGTACGTGACCGAAGAATATGGCGACAAGTACGGCATCATTGAAGACTACGTGGGTCACGGTATCGGTTCCCAGATGCACATGGCGCCGGACGTACTGAACTACGCAGTACGTGACATGGGCCCGAAGATCAAGCCCGGCATGGCTTTCGCTATCGAACCGATGCTCGTCACCGGTTCCATCGAGACCAAGGTGCTCTCCGATGACTGGACCGTTGTGACCGTTGACGGCTCCGATGCGTGCCAGTGGGAGCACTCCGTTGCTGTGCACAGCGACGGCATCTGGGTTCTGACCGCAGAAGACGGCGGCGCCAGCGAACTTGCTCGCTTCGGCGTAATCCCGGTTCCGATCCCCGCCTAACTCTCACCGCTGGGGAGGGGAACCCACCTTTAGCTGCCCCACCTCCACCCGAAGAAACCGGCGAATCCGGTCCGGTGCGTGATAGCGCATCCGAAAGCATCCACATCACAAGGAAGAAGCTCCATGAGCGAAACTCTCAACAGCAGCGAGGCAACCGCACCCGCTACGACCAAGGTGCCGGTTGAAATCTCGAACGTTCGCCCCGCACCCGGCCAGATTGCCTTGAAAGCACCGCGCCGTGCGAAGCCGCCCAAGCACATCGCTGACTTCGACATGGCTGGTCGCCGCGAATTTCTGAAGGAACTGGGCTACCAGTCGTTCCGTGCGTCCCAGCTGTCCAAGCACTATTTTGAGCGTCTGGTCACTGACCCCGCCGAAATGACTGACCTGCCGGCTAAGGACCGCGAGCAGATGGTCGCACAGGCGATGCCCCAGCTTCTGACCCCGGTCCGTACCCTCGAGGCTGACGGTGGCGATACCCTGAAGGTTGTGCATCGCCTCTTTGACGGTGCGCTCATCGAGTCCGTCATCATGCGCTATGACAACCGCGTGACCATGTGCATCTCTTCGCAGGCTGGCTGCGGTATGAACTGCCCCTTCTGCGCAACCGGTCAGCAGGGTTTGACCCGTAACCTGTCCACTGCAGAAATTGTGGAGCAGGTCGTTGCCGGTGCCCGCTACCTTAAGCAGATGAAGGGCCTGGAAGAAGCAGAAGGCGGCTCTGAGGATACTCGTCCGCTGCGTGTTTCCAACATTGTCTTCATGGGTATGGGCGAGGCGCTCGCTAACTACAAGGCAACCATGGGTGCTGTGCACCGCCTGATTGATCCTTCCCCCGAGGGCCTCGGTATTTCTGCTCGTGGTCTGACCATGTCGACCGTGGGTCTGGTGCCCGGCATTCGTAAGTTTGAGCTGGAGAAGCTGCCCATTACTTTGGCGCTGTCCCTGCACGCTCCGGATGATGAGCTGCGTGATGAGCTAATCCCGATTAACCAGCGTTGGAAGGTCGACGAGACTCTGGACGCTGCGTACGACTACTACCGTACGACCGGCCGCCGCGTCTCCATTGAGTACGCGCTGATTCGCGATATTAACGATCAGGGCTGGCGTGCGGATCTGCTCGGTAAGAAGCTGGCGCAGCGCGGCCGTGGTTGGGTGCACGTGAACCCGATTCCGCTGAACCCGACCCCGGGTTCGAAGTGGACGGCATCCCGTAAGGGCGTTGAGCAGAACTTTGTGGAGCGTCTGCGTGCCCACGGTATTCCGACGACTATTCGTGATACTCGCGGTTCCGATATTGATGGAGCATGCGGTCAGCTTGCCGCTAAGGAAGACTAAGCAGTTGAGCTGTGACCGGTGAACGGTGCCCCTTTCCTGCGGAGGGAAGTCAATAAGACTTTCAGGAACGTGGGGGAGGGGCTTCTTCCTTTTAAACATTAAGTGCCTGATGTCATAAAAATCACGGTTGTTTTTCCATGGTCTTTGCCGTAGAGTTAACAGTTGGTTGTTTGTGCCAGTGTTAAGTGCGCCTTAAAACGCCCTAGCACCTCACCGAGGTGAGCTCACAAACAGAAGATACAATTGCCCGCCGCACCTGCGACGGGCACCGACGTTAGCGGAGGATATGGCTAAGAAAGACGGCGTCATCGAGATTGAAGGCTCTGTGGTTGAAGCTCTGCCCAACGCGATGTTCCGTGTTGAGCTGGATAACGGCCACAAGGTTCTCGCACACATCTCGGGCAAGATGCGTCAGCACTACATTCGCATCCTGCCTGAGGACCGAGTAGTAGTGGAACTGAGCCCCTACGACCTTTCCCGAGGTCGTATCGTCTACCGTTACAAGTAAACCCGAGATAAACGTCGCCCCTGGCGGCGTTTAAATCGTGTTCAAAGGGATAACGCAGTTCCCCAACGTAAGTGAGGGAACCTCTTATCTCGCCAGTAATCAAGTTGCAATCAAAAGGAATGCGATGAAGGTCAAGCCGAGCGTTAAGCCGATCTGCGATAAGTGCAAGGTGATCCGCCGTCACGGTGTGGTCATGGTGATCTGCGAAAACCCGCGCCACAAGCAGCGCCAGGGCTAATCCCTAGTAGCTGACTTCATAACCGCTCCAACAGAGGGCGGAATTGTCATAGGCACCGCTCCGAAGCAACGCCCACGAGGCGACTTCGGATACCTCCGGACTCAGAGGCCGGGGACCGGGTCAGAACAACCCGGGCAGTGATGCTATAGACCTCTGGAAAACAACAAGGAGAAGCCAGTATGGCACGTCTCGCTGGAGTTGATATTCCCCGCGAAAAGCGCGTGGAAGTTGCTCTCACTTACATCTACGGCGTGGGCAAGACCCGTGCACACGAAACCCTCGCTGCTACCGGCGTCAACCCTGACACCCGCGTCAAGGACCTGACCGACCAGGAGCTCGTGGCACTTCGTGACTTCATCGAAGGCAACTACAAGGTTGAAGGTGATCTTCGCCGCGAGGTTGCAGCTGACATCCGCCGTAAGGTTGAAATCGGTTCCTACCAGGGCCTGCGCCACCGCCGCGGCCTGCCGGTTCACGGTCAGCGCACCAAGACTAACGCACGTACCCGTAAGGGCCCGAAGCGTACCGTCGCAGGTAAGAAGAAGTAAGACACGTTGCTCTGTTGGATATCTCTATCCGACCAACGTATAAGTAAACCTTTGTAGGAGAATCAAAAATGCCTCCCAAGACTCGCGCTGCGGCAGCTCGTAAGACCAACCGCCGCAAGGTTAGCAAGAACATCGTTGCTGGTCAGGCTCACATCAAGTCGACCTTCAACAACACCATCGTCTCCATCACCGATCCCACCGGTGCAGTGATCTCCTGGTCCTCCGCTGGCGACATGGGCTTCAAGGGCTCCCGTAAGTCCACCCCCTACGCCGCACAGCTGGCTGCTGAGGCTGCTGCAAACCGCGCCAAGGAGCACGGCGTCCGCAAGGTTGACGTGTTCGTCAAGGGCCCCGGTTCCGGTCGCGAAACCGCAATCCGCTCCCTGCAGGCTGCAGGCCTCGAGGTCGGTTCGATCCAGGACGTTACCCCCGTTGCTCACAACGGTTGCCGTCCCCCGAAGCGCCGCCGCGTCTAATTAGGTCTCTGACCTAATCCCTCGAAGGGTACACTCCACGGAGTTGTACCCGGAGAGCACAGACACCCGTCTGCTTCCTAAGATATGTTTTCCCCAACCTGTGGGCTCATATAGCGGAGCTCACCGAAAGGAAACAAAGTGCTTATTGCACAGCGCCCCACTCTGACTGAAGAGGTCGTAGCGCCCAACCGCTCGCGCTTCACCATCGAGCCTCTGGAGCCCGGTTTCGGCTACACCATGGGTAACTCCCTCCGCCGTACTCTGCTGTCCTCCATCCCCGGCGCCGCTGTTACCAGCGTCCGCATTGATGGCGTACTGCATGAGTTCAGCACCGTTCCCGGCGTGACCGAGGACGTCACTGAGATCATCTTGAACATCAAGAAGCTCTCCATCTCTTCTGAGAACGACGAGCCCGTCGTGGCCTACCTGCGCAAGCAGGGCGAAGGTGAACTGACCGCAGGCGACATCGAGGTTCCCGCTGGCGTGGAGATCCACAACCCGGAACTGCACCTGGCAACCCTGAACGCCTCGGCAAACTTCAACGCTGAGCTGGTTATCGAGCGCGGTCGCGGCTACGTGACTGCAGCTCAGAACAAGGTCGGCGATGGCGAGATTGGCCGTATTCCGGTTGACTCCATCTACTCCCCGGTTCTGAAGGTTACCTTCAGCGTGAACGCGACCCGTGTTGAGCAGCGCACCGACTTCGACAGCCTGACCCTGGACGTCGAAACCAAGGAAGCCATCGCACCGCGTGACGCCGTTGCTTCTGCAGGCAGCACCCTGGTCGAGCTCTTCGGCCTGGCACGTGAGCTGAACATTGCAGCTGAGGGTATCGAAGTTGGCCCGTCGCCCGCCGACGAGTCCATGGCCGCCGATCTGGCACTGCCGATCGAGGACCTGAACATGTCCGTCCGCTCCTACAACTGCCTCAAGCGCGAGGGCATCCACACCGTGGGTGAGCTCGTGACCCGCAGTGAAGCTGACCTGATGGACATCCGTAACTTCGGTGCTAAGTCCATTGACGAGGTCAAGGCAAAGCTCATCGAGCTCGGCCTGGCTCTGAAGGACTCCCCTCCCGGTTTCGAGCCTGCTGCACGCCCGCTTGATGACGAAGACGGTTCCGGCGAATAATTTCGACCGAATAGTTCACCCGGTTCCACCGGGATCAGTCAAACTTGATTCCCTAAGAGGCTCCGCTGCTGGGGCGTTAGGGAACGCAACTATGGAGATTTAACTATGCCTACTCCCACTAAGGGTCCCCGCCTCGGCGGTTCCCCGACCCACGAGCGCCACATGCTCAACAACCTGTCGGCGCAGCTGTTCCAGCACAAGCGCATCACCACCACCCTGACCAAGGCAAAGCGCCTGCGTCCGGTGGCAGAGCGCTTCATCACCTTCGGTAAGAAGGGCGACCTGGCTGCTCGCCGTCGCGTGCTGCGTTCCATCACCGACAAGTCCGTCGTGCACGAGCTCTTCACCGTTATTGCTCCGGCAATGGCAGAGCGCCCCGGTGGTTACACCCGCATCATCAAGATCGGTAACCGTAAGGGTGACAACGCTCCCATGGCAGTCATCGAGCTCGTCATGGAGCCCGTTGCAACCAAGGGTGCAGTTGCTGAGGCAACCAAGGTTGCTGAGAAGGCAGCTGAGGCTCCCAAGGCTGAAGCAGCTGAGGGCCTGCCCGCAGGTTCCCACGCACCCCTGGAGTCCGGCGAGGCTCCCGAGGGCTTCGAGGTTAAGGGTAACGCCGATTCCATGAAGTACCACGTGCCCGGTTCCCGCTGGTACACCAGCACCAAGGCTGAAATCTGGTTCGACTCCGCTGAGTCGGCAGAGGCTGCAGGTTACGCCCCCGCAGGTGGCGCAGCAGCACAGAAGGTTTCCGAGTAATACGGATCCCAGCTGATCTAGGCTAAGCCTAAATATGTCAATCCGCCGTCCACTGCTGTGGGCGGCGGATTGGTGTATCTGCATACTTAAGAGGACACGGTTCTTTGCGTATTCGCTATCCAAGAGCCGGTCCGTATTCTTCAACCGTCCGCTACTGCTGAAAGGCACACAATGCATAACGCTACTGCTTTAGAGAATCACGAAGAGCCGCTCTTCATCGCTACGCACCGCGTGCGCATTGATTGCGCTTACGACGGTTCCCTTTTCAGCGGATGGGCTGCCCAGCCGAACCTGGTCACCGTGCAGGGAGTCATTGAGAACGCCCTTGAACTGATTTTGCGTGTACCTCACCGCGTGGTGGTCGCGGGTCGAACCGATGCCGGTGTGCATGCGGAAGCCCAGACCCTACATTGCGATCTGAGTGATGAGGACTGGACTCGCCTGCAGGGGCGAACCGGGGAAGATGACCCGACGGCTGCACTGGGGCGCCGCCTCACCGGTGCTCTTCAGCGATGCCTTTACGATGCGGAAGAACAACTCAACCTGCCGAAGAACGTTCGCGGTATTTTGCAGGGGGCTATTCAGATTCACCGCGTGAGCGAAGTGCCCTTCGATTTTGATGCGCGCTTCTCAGCTACCGGCCGCCGCTATGTTTACCGCATTGCAGATGGTGCAGCGGACGGTCTTAACCCCCTGCACCGTACCTACACCTGGGCGGTACCCGAGCACCTGGATTGTGTTGATCTGAACGAATCGGCACAGCAGCTACTCGGCCTGCGCGATTTTCTCTCCTTCTGCAAACCCCGTGAAGGCGCGACCACCATTCGTGAACTGCGGGAACTCAGCTTTACCCGCACTGAAAACGGGCTGATTGAGGTACGCGTAGTGGCTGACGCCTTCTGCCATCACATGGTGCGTTCACTTGTCGGCGCGCTGGTTCTCTACGGTACGGGCAAACGCGACGCCGCCTGGCTGCGAGAGCGGATCGAGAACCCGGGACGCGAGGCTTCGCTGACTCTGGCGCCTCCGCATGCGCTCGCTCTGGCTGAGATTTACTACCCTGCTCCGGAGTTGTATGGAGAGCAAGCGGAACGTGCTCGAGCAAAGCGTGAAGACCACGAAGCGCAGAGCGCTTAACGCCCTGTATATATTGAGCCCCGTCACGTTGCTCATGCACCGTGAACCATCGCGGGGGAGCGCAACTACCTCAGATGAATTACACGGATGGAATTTAAAATGTGTTTAAGGCAAAAAAGCCCTATTTTTAAGGCTTTGGCGGTGGATTAAGCACTCGACGTCCTGTATAGTCTTGATATGTTGTGCGTGTTCTACCCGAGCGCGCTCTAAATCGCTGTCTAGTTGCAGGACGTTAAGGCGGTCTAGAGTACGGGCAGAACGGGCGGCAGCTCGGTCCTCACCCGGGTGTTCGTCATGCACGTAAGTAAAAGGCGCGATACCCAACTAAGCGCCGTATGTACATTTCGAGACAAAGGCCAATATTTTGCGCACTTATACTCCCAAGCCCGGCGAAGTCGAGCGCCAGTGGCACGTCATTGACGCCACCGACGTTGTTCTCGGCCGCCTCGCAAGCCAGACCGCTATCCTGCTGCGCGGTAAGCACAAGCCGACTTTTGCTCCCCACGTTGACACCGGTGACTTCGTTATCATCGTGAACGCTGAGAAGGTCGCCCTGACCGGTGCAAAGCTCGAGCAGAAGCGTGCATACCGCCACTCGGGTTACCCCGGCGGTCTGAAGTCCGTGAACTACGCAGAGCTGCTTGAGACCAACCCCGTTCGCGCGGTTGAGAAGGCTGTTAAGGGCATGCTGCCCAAGAACAAGCTTGCTGCACAGCAGCTCAAGAAGCTGAAGGTCTACGCTGGCCCCGAGCACCCGCACGCGGCACAGCAGCCCAAGACCTACGAATTCAACCAGGTCGCCCAGTAATTCGGGCCTACGAAGAAACAATAGGAGAAATCGTGGCTCAGAACGAAGAGCAGATCGTAGTCGAGGAAGAGCTGACCAGCTACACCTCGGAGTCCGCTGCCCCCGCAGCGGCTAAGGCAGCACGTCCGGCACTGACCGTTGCAGGCGCAGCAGTTGGTCGCCGCAAGGAAGCAGTGGCACGCGTTCGCGTTGTGCCCGGTTCCGGTAACTGGACCATCAACGGTCGTAGCCTGGAAGACTACTTCCCCAACAAGCTGCACCAGCAGGACGTCAACCAGCCCTTCAAGCTCCTGGAGCTCGAGGGTGCATACGACGTCATCGCACGCATCAACGGTGGTGGCCCCTCCGGTCAGGCAGGTGCTCTGCGCCTGGGTATCGCTCGTGCACTGAACGAGATTGACCGCGAGAACAACCGCCCCGCACTGAAGAAGGCTGGTTACCTGACCCGTGACGCACGCGTCATCGAGCGTAAGAAGGCTGGTCTTAAGAAGGCACGCAAGGCTTCGCAGTTCTCCAAGCGTTAATCGCTGGTTTTCACGAAGCGTTACGCCCCGCTTCTCCTTCGGGAGAGTCGGGGCGTTTTGCGTATCTACTCACCGTGAGCGTTACAAGGTTATAGGGTGCATATAACTGTTACGTTTGTTCATCGAAGAGCACACCGGTAGAGTTAAAGAGTCAAAGCAGACAGGAAGAAAAGAGTACTCATGGCAGAGCAGAATCCCTCCACCCAGCCCGAAGAGAAGGCAGTGGAGGCTCCTCAGACTGAAGCCCACCAGCACGCCGCTGGAGGCGCACACGCACACACCGGTTCTGAGAAGAAACAAGCCATCAAGGAAGCCCTGAAGCCCCAGGCACGCCGCACCTCCGTTGTCGAAGACTACTCGGCAGAGCTGGACGAAATGGCTTCCCTCACCCGCGCCCTCGGCAAGGACAAGAAGGACGACGAAACCTCGCAGGCATGGAAGAAGGGTTACCCCTACGACACCAAGCTCAGCCGTAAGGCATACGAGAAGGAAAAGCGTGCCCTGCAGATTGAGCTGCTGAAGTTGCAGCTCTGGGCTAAGTCCACCGGTCAGAAGATCCTCATCATCTTCGAAGGCCGTGACGCAGCAGGTAAGGGTGGCTCCATCAAGCGCTTCACCGAGCACCTGAACCCCCGTGGCGCTCGCGTTGTGGCACTGGAGAAGCCGACCGATATCGAGCAGACCCAGTGGTACTTCCAGCGTTACATCAAGCACCTGCCCTCCGGCGGCGAAATCGTCCTGATGGACCGCTCCTGGTACAACCGTGCCGGCGTTGAGCGCGTTATGGGCTACTGCACCCAGGCACAGTACTTCGAGTTCATGCGCGAAGTTCCGGACCTGGAGCGCATGCTGGTGAACTCCGGTATCCACATCATCAAGTTCTGGTTCTCCGTCACCCGCGAAGAGCAGCTCGCACGCTTCACCTCCCGCCGTACCGACCCGGTTCGCCAGTGGAAGCTTTCCCCCACCGACCTGGCATCCCTGGACAAGTGGGACGACTACACCGCGGCGAAGGAAGCAATGTTCTTCTACACCCACACCGGTGATGCCCCCTGGACCGTTATCAAGTCCAACGACAAGAAGCGCGCACGTCTGGAAGCAATGCGTTACGTGCTCTCCCAGTTCGACTACCCCTCCAAGGATGAGGCAGTCGTGGGCGAGCTCGACTCGCTGATCGTCCGCTCTGCATCGCACGTTTTCGAGGATGAGTCCGGTGACTCTCCCGACGGCTTCCCGGTCGTCAAGTAAGCGTTGATAGATAGGGGAGAGCAATAACTCAACCCTGCGGCGATAGAACCGCCAAACAGCTTGCACTATGAAGGTGCCTGCCTCTCTTTTCCCTCTCTGGGAACTGAGAGCAGGCACCTTTGCGTGTCTATAGAAACATTAGCTATGAAGCAGATATATAGCCGCTGAAAATCACTTTCTGATTATGAAGAATTTACGGTGTATGCGCCTAAGCAGAGTTACGCACAACGTAAAATAAAAGGGTGACTGAACGACTTTTTGGAACCGACGGCGTACGCGGTCTGGCAAACGATGTAATTACTCCCGCTCTGGCTATGGAGCTCGCACAGGCGGCTTCTATTGTGCTGGGCTTTGACACGGTAGAAGAGGGCATACGCCCCCGTGCCGTGATTGCAAATGACTCCCGATCCTCTGCAGACTTTATTGTTTCTGCGATGAAGGCTGGCTTCGCTAGCGCAGGTGTTGACGTGCTGGACGCCGGCATTGTCCCCACCCCCGCAGCAGCTTACCTGGTGGCACACACCGGTGCTGACTTCGGCGTGATGATTTCTGCATCGCACAACCCGGCAGCGGACAACGGTATTAAGTTCCTGGCCCGAGGCGGCCAGAAGCTGGAAGACTCCGTTGAGGACGCCATTGAGCGCGTTTACCGTGAGAAGTCCTTCCGCTACCCGACCGGTGGTGCTGTGGGTACCGTCAAGCCCCTGGAGAACGGTACCGAGGCTTACGTGAAGCACCTGGTCTCCACCCTGCCTGAAGGCAAGCCCCTCGCAGGCAAGAAGATTGTTCTGGACTGCGCAAACGGTGCGGCATACGCAGCATCTCCCGCAGCTTTCGAAGCGTTGGGTGCAGAGGTTGTCGCACTGGCTGTAGAGCCCAACGGCACCAACATCAACGACGGCGTGGGGTCCACCCACCCCGAGAAGCTGCAGGCAGCAGTCGTTGAGCACGGCGCGGACCTCGGCATCGCCCACGACGGCGACTCGGACCGTTGCCAGGCAGTTGACGAAAAGGGCAATCTGGTAGACGGTGACCAGATTATGGCTATCCTGGCTGTTGCCGCTAAGCGCGAAGGCAAGCTCGCAAAGGACACCCTCGTCGCAACCGTAATGAGCAGCCTGGGCCTGGAGCTGTACCTGCGCGAGCACGGCATTACCCTCGGCCGCACCGCTGTGGGCGACCGCTACGTCCTCGAGTCTATGCGCGAGCACGGCTACAACCTCGGTGGCGAGCAGTCCGGCCACGTTATCATGAGCGACTACGCAACCACCGGTGACGGCGTTCTGACCGGCATCCAGCTGGCTGCAGAGGTGGCACGTAGCGGTCAGACCCTCTCGGAGCTGGCATCCCGCATGCAGCCCACCCCGCAGCGCCTAATCAATGTCAAGGGCGTTGACCGTGCGGCGGTCAAGACCAACGAGGCGCTCGCTACCGCTGTGAGCGAGGCTGAAGGAGTACTGGGTGAGAGCGGCCGTGTGTTGCTGCGTGCATCCGGCACTGAGCCTCTGGTCCGCGTGATGGTTGAGGCTGCAACCCAGGAGCAGGCTGATGAGGTTGCTCAGCAGCTGGCTGACGTTGTGGCTAAGGAATTGGCACTCTAAACGTATTCTTCCGGTGTGAAGACCGCAGTGGAGGATAGAGAAGGGCTGGGAAGGTGTTACCTTCCCAGCCCTTCTTCGTTATCTTGGGTGGTCGTAGGGGATGTGGATACGGAAAACCCCCGTATCCACAGGGATACGGGGGTTCGAAAGTTAGTGTTAGAGAGCAGAGAAATTACTTCTTTGCCAGAGCGTCGCGGATCTCCTTCAGGAGGGCAATCTCGGTCTCTTCCTCTTCTTCAGCAGCCTCGTCTTCAGCCTTCTTCTTAGCCAGTGCGATTTCAGTCAGCTTCTGAGTGGGGACAACAACTGCGAAGTACACAGCAACTGCAATCAGGATGAAGTTGACAACAGCGGTCAGGAACACGCCAACCTTGATCTGGCCGAAGACCAGGAACTCATCGAAGTTGGGGGACTTAACCAGCATCGAGATAGCGGGCATCAGGACGGCCTGGACAAGCGAGGTCACCACAGCGGTGAAGGCGGTACCCATAATCAGACCAACTGCGAGGTCGATGACGTTACCGCGGATCAGAAAATCTTTAAAACCCTTAAGCATGAGATATAGAATAGCGCCTTTTAGGTGTTCAAAATGCCATATTCTGAGAAAATTTTCACTGTAAAGCATGTGTTTTTCTTCACAGTGGTTCTGTGGTACCCAATACTTAAGGTCTAGGTCATATAAAGGTGAGTAAAAATCTCTGAAACCTGCGAAAAATCGCGGATTTACGCGGCGTGTACGCGAAAAAATATGCATCTACTGTGCCTATTTATTCCCGGTACGAAACCTAGAAATACGACACACATCACCGCTTAGCGCACCTGGCAAAGCTGAAAGCTTAGCCCAGAGCCTAGCTCGCACTTGCATAATCGGGTGCCGCACCCGTACCGATGAACTCCTCAAAAGTCTTCGCACCCGAAGACACATACTCCTGAGCAATCTGCACACCCACATAACGGTAATGCCACGGCTCAAAACGATAACCGGTCACCGACTGACGACCATCAGGGAAACGCAAAATATATCCGTAACGCGGAGCATTCTTCGCCAACCACTGACCAGCCAGCGTATCGCGGTAACACTCCTCCAGACGGCAACCCTCAGGAGAAGCAAAATCAATCGCCAAACCCGTCTGATGCTCCGAATAGCCGGGACGAGCCGACAACTGGTCTGCCACCTGCTGGCCGTTCACCGAAACCCAATACTGATAGGTCTGCTGCTGCACCGCATACGAACGATACGCGCTAGAAACAAGCAGGGTCACGCCGTCGGTCGCCGCCGCATCAATCATCGTGTCCGCCGCCTTAGCCGCCTCAGCACGCAATTGATGGCCGTAGAACTCCACCAGGTCACTCGGCTCCCAGTCCTGCTGCGCAAAAGGGCGCATCTTATTCACGAGGCAACGCAACGAGTCCGGCTGAGACTCAACACTCGGCTGAGCAAGAGCCAACGGGGAAGAAGACGTGCTCGCAGAAGCTGAAGTGCTGGCAGAAGCACCGGTAGCAGAAGCAACAGGGGAGGGCGCGGCAGAAGAGGTCGCCGCAGTGGAAGAGGCACTAGAAGAAGCCACTGAAGCCGTCGCAGACTCAGAAGCAGAAGCGCTCGCTGCAGAAGATGAAGAGGAGGCACCCTGACCCTGTGAACCACCCTGCGAACCACAAGCCACCAATAGTGCGGTACCGCCAACCCCCAAAGCGGCACCCAAGAGAGCGCGGCGGTTCAGCGCAGAACTATTAAGAGACTCCTGAGCGGTAGACGTACGGTGCAGAGACTTCACAATAACTCCTCATCATGGCGTAGATGCAAACAAAAAGCGCCGGAAGCCTAAACCCACCCCGCGAGGGAGTGGAGCCTCCGGCGCCTTCTACTAGAATGCACCACAATACGGGCTAAAAGCCGCACACGAACACTAAAAACCTAAAGAACCTCTAGTTCTTACGCAGAAGAACCTGCTCCACGGTATGCTCGGCACCCTTCTGCAGAATCAAATGCGCACGAGCACGAGTCGGCAAAACATTCTGCACCAGATTAGGCTCATTCACGCTCTTCCAAATGCCGGTCGCTACCTCAACCGCCTGCTCATCGCTCAGCTCCGCATAACGCTTGAAATACGACTCCGGATTCGCAAAAGCCGAAGAACGCAGAGTCAAGAAACGATTCACATACCAGCGCTCAATATCTTCAGTGCGGGCATCCACATAAATAGAGAAATCAAAGAAATCGCTCAGCGTCAGATCAGAAGTTTCCGGACCCTCAGCCTGAGAAGGTGCCAAAACATTCAAACCCTCAAGAATCAGTACATCCGGTGCAGTGACCTCAATATGCTCATCCGGCATGATGTCGTAATACAGGTGCGAATACTTCGGCGCCACCACATGCTCGGCACCGGACTTCACCTGCGACACAAAATTCAACAGAGCACGGCGATCATAAGACTCCGGGAAACCCTTACGGTGCATAATGCCGCGACGCTGAAGCTCCGCGTTCGGGTACAAGAAACCATCCGTCGTCACCAGCTGAACATTAGGAGTAGACGGCCAACGACTCAAAAGAGCCTGCAAAATACGCGCCGTCGTCGACTTGCCCACCGCAACAGAACCCGCCACACCAATAATGAACGGGACACGCCGCTGAGACACATGCAGAAAATCATTTGTCATATGGTTCAACGAAGAAGCAGCAGTCACATACAGATTCAGAAGACGAGAAACCGGCAGATAAATACGCTGCACCTCCTCAAGGTCGACAGTTTCACCCAGGCCTCGAAGAGACTCAATTTCCTCAGCACTGAGGGGAACAGAAATCTCATCGGCTAGGTGCGACCAACGGGAACGGTCAAGATGCATGAAGCGGTCATCGCCAGAAAAATACGGTGCGGTGCTCATTTATCTAAGTGTACGAACTTTCAGCCCGTGGGGAAAATATCTACTCTCACGGTATGTCTGAAGAAATAAATGTATGGAAAGAAAAGGGTAAAACCTGAAAAAGCCAGGAAAGCCACAATAAACGTGACGTATAACGGTATTTCACCGTGCGCATATCTGGATACTTGTGGGATAAACTTATAGCATGTGTGGAATCGTAGGATATGTAGGTCTGGACACTGCTCCGGACGGTAACAAGTTTGACCACAACGCATACGATGTGGTCCTCGAAGGTCTGCGCCGCCAGGAATACCGCGGCTATGACTCTGCTGGCGTGGCACTCGTGTGCCCCGACGGCATCGTATTCCGTAAGAAGGCAGGCAAGCTCCTGAACCTCGAAAACGAGGTTAAGGAAAACCCCCTGCCGGACTCCCAGATTGGTATCGGTCACACCCGTTGGGCTACCCACGGTGGACCCACCGACAACAACGCTCACCCCCACGTTGTCGACAACGGCCGCCTCGCCGTCGTACACAACGGTATTATCGAAAACTTCGCAGAACTGCGTGCCGAACTGCTCGCCGAAGGCGTAGAGTTCGCATCTCAGACCGACACCGAGGTAGCTGCAGCAACCATCGCAAGCATCTACAACAAGCTCGGTACCGGTGACCTCACCGAGGCAGTACGCGTCGCATCCAACCGCCTCGAAGGTGCATTTACCATCCTGGCTATCCACGCCGACCACCCGGACCGCGTTGTGGCAACCCGCCGCAACTCCCCGCTGGTCATCGGCCTGGGCGAGAACGAGAACTTCCTCGGCTCTGACGTCTCCGCGTTCATTGACTACACCAAGGAAGCCGTCGAAATGGGTCAGGACCAGATCGTGACCATCACCGGCAGCGACTACTCCATCATCGACTTCGAAGGCAACCCCGCAGAGGGCAAGCCCTTCCACATCGAATGGGACGCCGCAGCAGCTGAAAAGGGCGGCTTCAACTCCTTCATGGAGAAGGAAATCCACGAGCAGCCCACCGCAGTTGAGCAGACCCTCATGGGCCGCCTCGACGAAAACGGCAACCTCACCCTCGACGAACTGAACATTGACGACTCGGTGCTGCGCACCATCGACAAGATCATCGTCGTCGCATGTGGTACCGCAGCATACGCAGGCCAGGTGGCACGCTACGCCATCGAGCACTGGTGCCGCATCCCCACCGAGGTTGAGCTCGCACATGAGTTCCGCTACCGCGACCCCATCGTGAACGAGAAGACCCTCATCGTGGCACTCTCGCAGTCCGGCGAAACCATGGACACCCTGATGGCAGTGCGCCACGCACGCGAACAGGGTGCAAAGGTTATCTCCATCTGCAACACCCACGGCTCGACCCTGCCCCGCGAATCCGACGCTGCGCTGTACACCCACGCAGGCCCCGAAATCGCAGTGGCATCCACCAAGGCATTCCTGGCACAGATCACCGCAGCATACCTGCTTGGCCTGTACCTGGCACAGCTGCGCGGCAACAAGTACAAGGACGAAATTGCTTCGATCCTTGCCGAGCTGCAGAACATGCCCGCAAAGATCCAGAAGGTCCTCGACAACGACACCCAGGTCAAGGAACTGGGCGTCGAAATGAAGGATGCCTCCTCCGTGATCTTCCTTGGCCGCCACGTGGGCTTCCCCGTCGCAATGGAAGGCGCACTCAAGCTCAAGGAAATCACCTACATCCACGCTGAAGGCTTCGCAGCAGGCGAGCTCAAGCACGGCCCCATCGCACTGATCGATGAAGGCCAGCCGGTCATCGTAGTGGTTCCCTCCGCAAACGGTCGCGACTCCCTGCACGGCAAGGTCGTCTCCAACATCCAGGAAGTGCGCGCTCGCGGCGCCTTCACCATCGTCATCGCAGAGGAAGGCGACGAGGCCGTCAAGCCCTACGCAGACCGCCTCATCACCGTCCCGGCATGCCCCTCGCTGCTGCAGCCCCTGCTGGCAACCGTGCCCCTGCAGATCTTCGCATGCGCACTGGCAGAAGCTAAGGGCCTGGACGTTGACCAGCCGCGTAACCTCGCAAAGTCCGTGACCGTGGAGTAATCCTCTGGAGTAATCCTCGGAAATCGCCTCAGCGATAACGACAAGGGCGGTGGTTGAGTTCTTAGAGAACTTGACCACCGCCCTTGTCGTTTAACCTGGTGGTTATTCGTGGATGACCCAACAAAAATAGACGCTGTGAAACAGATATCAACTATGCGTCATATTTGCCGCTATCCCATCTAAAAGAAACGAATCTCGCTAGACTTAAAACAAGAGAAACCGCAAACAGGACGCGGCACCACCCCTAGCCCAGAAGGTGAAGCTCATGATCATGGGAATCGGCGTAGATACCGTCAACATCGAACGATTCGAACGAATCGTCACCGAAACACCAGCCTTCGTCCGCCGCGTCTTCACCCCCAACGAACGTACCCGGAATGTACGCTCCCAAGCCGTACGATTTGCCGCCAAAGAAGCCGTCGCAAAAGTACTCGGAGCACCCGCCGGACTCAACTGGCAAGACTGCGAAGTCGCCACCGCCGAAAGCGGCCAACCCTACCTCATCATTCAGGGCACCATCGCCCGCCGTGCTAAAGAACTCGGCATCAACCGCATCCACCTCTCGCTGACCCACGATGAACCCATCGCCATCGCCATCGCAACCGCCGAATACCTCAGCGATGCAGAACTGGCGCACCTGCAAAAGTTCAACCCCGAAAGCTACCGACTCAGCGTCATCGCCGGTGATGACACCGACGACTAACGTAGAGTCACACTAACACAGAATTACACCAACACAGAGTCACATCAACATCACAACCAGGTGACCCCTAAGGCCCGCACGGTGCCACCCAAGGAGACAGCAATGAAGCTCATCTACACTGCTTCCCAGGTACGCGAAGCAGAAAAGCCCTACATCGAAGCCGCCGACTACGACGGATACCTCATGCAACGCGCCGCAGACGCCGTCGCAGCCGAAGCGCAGGAGCTACTCCACGGCACAGAA
The DNA here is from genome assembly GCF_001812205.1 of Rothia sp. HMSC069C10. Lineage (NCBI taxonomy): Bacteria > Bacillati > Actinomycetota > Actinomycetes > Micrococcales > Micrococcaceae > Rothia > Rothia sp. HMSC069C10. The sequence goes on along the minus strand of NZ_KV808297.1, from coordinate 493,125 downwards.
AACGCCAAAATCCTGCTCCTCATCGGCCCGGGCAACAACGGCGCAGACACCATCTACGCCGGCGCCCGTCTCAGTGCCAAGGGCCACCGCGTTGACGCAGTCATCTTCGACCCCAGCGAAAAGAACCTCGAACTCATCGCCCGCGAAGGCGGCGAAGGCACCCGCGTACTCGACCCCGAACACACCCTCGAACACCTTACCGGCTACGACCTGACCATTGACGGCATCCTCGGTACCGGCTCCAGCGGTGCCGTACGCGGTAGCGCCGGCGAATACCTGGGCGTACTCCGTGCAGCGCAGCTCGACGGTAAGCTCGGCGCAGTCCTCGCAGTAGACACCCCCTCCGGAGTCGACAACAACCGCGGAACCGTGCACGAACCCTCCCTGCGCGCCGATCGCACCGTCACCTTCATCGGCCACAAGCTACCGGCAGGCACCTGCCACAGCGTCCACTCCGGAGACATCAAACTCTACGACCTTGGCGTTCCCGAAGCCCTCAACTCCCACAAGCCTGCCCTGCGCGTTCTCGACCGCGAAGACTACCGCGAACTCATCGAAGTACCCGACGAGCACTCCCACAAGTACACCCGCGGCGTACTGGGCATGCTCACCGGTAGCCTCGAATACCCCGGCGCAGCCCTCATGAGTGTACGCGCAGCCCTCAACACCGGCGTGGGCATGGTCCGCTTCAACGCCAATTCTCACGAGCTACGCCAGCTCATGATTGCCCACAACCCCGAAACCGTCTACTTCAGCGGCGCCCCCGCCCTGCAGAGGGTCACCGTATGGGCCGGCGGATCTGGCTCTAGCCACGACTCGCTGGACAAGAACCGCTACCTGCTCCACTCGCCCGAACCCGCCATCATCGACGCGGGCGCCTGCGACCTGGCGGCAGAATACCTGGCAACCGGCAAGCCCCTCGGCTCCCACAAGATCCTCACTCCGCATGCCGCAGAGCTCGAACGCTTCCTGCGTATCGTGCACGAGCTCGCCCCCGAAACCTGGAAGAAGCACCTGGGTGACGCCATCGTACCCAGCCGCAAGGATATCGACGCAGAACCCTTCCGCTGGGTACGCGCCGCCTCCGAACTCTCCGGCGCCACCGTCATGCTCAAGGGCGGCTACACGCTCATCGCGGCGCCCAACGGCGCCACCTACAGCGTTGCTGGCGGAAGCCCCTGGCTCGCCACCGCAGGCAGCGGAGACACCCTCACCGGCATCTACGGAGCACTGCTCGCCCAGACCGTAGCAGCCTTCGATGCTCGCGGAGAAGCGCTGGAAGGCTGCACCTTCGCCTCCATCGGTGCGCTCGCCGTCTACCTGCACGGCGAAGCCGCACGCGCCAGCGCCACCGGAAGCGTCAAGGACGCCCGGCCCGGCCCGGCACCCGCAACCCGCGTCGCGGAGATGCTCCCCGAAGTTATCGCCCGACTCATCGCAGAATAGGGGAGCGGGAACAAAGCTAGCACACTGAAGCTCTGACACTCGTCTCAAGACGAAGAGAAAAGCCCCCAGACACCCTGGGTATGCAGAAGGGGCGTGAATCCATCGGAAATGGATTCACGCCCCTTCAACGCGTTTACATCAATGCACGATACCGAGCTGCCTGTGCCGGGACAGCATCACTAAAAACCGGCATACGCATCGGCGGGAGAAACTCCCACCATCTTTCTTAGTACGCGCCTTCCTTAGCGAAAACCGCACGGACAGTACGCAGAAGAATAATGAAGTCACCGGTAAGCGACCAGTTCTCAACATAGTAGAGATCCAGACGAACCGACTCCTCCCAAGAGAGGTCACTACGACCCGAAACCTGCCACAGGCCGGTAATACCCGGCTTCACCAGAAGGCGGCGGTACGCAATATCTTCGTACTGCTCAACTTCCTCAACCAGCGGAGGACGCGGACCCACCAGCGACATATCGCCAATGAACACGTTCCACAGCTGAGGCAGCTCATCAATCGAGTACTTACGGATGAACTTACCGATGGGGGTAATACGCGGGTCGTCCTTCATCTTGAAGAGCACGCCGTTACCCTCGTTCTGCTCCATGAGGCGCTTCTTAACCTCTTCAGCATCAGTACGCATCGAACGGAACTTCACCATCTTGAAAAGCTCACCGTTCAGACCCACACGGTTCTGAAGGAAGAAGACCGGGCCGCCATCACGCTTAACCAGCAGAGCAACCACCAGGAACAGCGGAGAGAGCAGAATCAAACCCAGACCCGAGGACACAACGTCCACGGCGCGCTTGAAGAACGCCGACAGACCGGTAATACGCGGAGTCGACACGTGCACCAGCGGCAGACCGTTCAGCGGCTGCATGTGCATACGCGGACCAGCAATATCGGTCGTAGCCGGAGCCATAATCAGCGAAATATGCGCATCCGCCAGCTTCCAACCCAGCAGACGAACCTGGTCCGGGCTCAAATGGTGGCCATTCGTAACAGCGACCATGTGAATATCGTTCTCGCGGATAGCTTCCATAATGTCAGCCGGAGAAGTGCTGTAACCAAGCACCGGAATCGGCGCACCAGCAACAGTAGTACCGGGAGTGAAACCGGGCAGGTAGAACGCAGCGGGGGACAGACCGGAAGCAACCACATCCTTCAAATTCTTGTACAGGTGCTGACCGGTCGTCACATCAGAAATAATCATGACGCGAGTCAGCGCGCGACCGCGAGTACGCGAACGCACCAGGCCCTGACGAATAACCCAACGCTCCATCAGCAGGAAGAACAGGCCCAGCGGATAAGCAATCAGCAGGTACATGCGGGTGACGTCAACCTTGAGGAAGAACGCCACAATAATCAGCAGACAGAAGAAATAAGTACTGCCGCGAGTAATGAGGCGGTACTCCTCAGTACCGAAACCCATAATGCGCAGGCTACGGGAGCCATTCACCTGGAGAATAAACCACCAGCCAATGGTCAGGCCAATACCCAAGAAGATATAGTCCATCGCGGGTACGCGGCCATCGAGAACATTAATAGGCCAAACGTTCACATAGGGCAGGTCAGCATTTTCCCACCCGAAACGAATCAGATGCGCAGCGACAACCGCAACAGCAATGGCGAAAAAATCGCCAAAGTAAAGGGCGCGCTGAACCTTGGGATGCCAGCTTCGCTTGATAACGAAGTCTGAACCCCACATTTTTTTAAGACGATCTTGTACTTTCAACGGTGTAATCTTCCCCGGAAATTTGTCCTGTATTGCGGACTGAGAGCGGCGAATAGGCACATTTACCCCTAATTATCGGTGTAAGGGAGACGTGTCCTAGTCTTTGTCCTGATGAATGAGTGAACCCTTAATCTTGCTGAGTGAATAATGGCAGAGACTACGGCAAAGGCGCTGGTAAGACGCCTAGTGGAGCGTTATATGAGCCCGCTGAGCGCATAAACGTGTTCCGTAAACTATTCTACGGGGTCGGGGGTCTTCCGTCTCGAAGAATGAAGAGGCAAAGTCGCTCCGGTGTGATGAAATCAATCACAGAAAAATAAGAGAATAAGAGCCTCCGGGAAGAATGCCTAGTGGAGCTAAGAAACTCCCAAAATTACCGGTATGTTTCACGCATCTGCAGAAAAACAATAACCGGCATATAAAAAGACAAATCCCGGAGTCTCAATAACAAGCCCTACGCACACGGCGTAAAAGGGACATTAAGGGCGCTCAAGCCCCGCACGATCCAAAATGAAATCAATCATCGGTTCATAACGGCGCGGCGGAACGTTATCGTCCATCGGCACACACACCGGCAAATCTCCCTGCTCAGCCGCAACAAACAGACCGGGATCATTACAATCCGCAATGCCAATCGTCAGCAGCTTACGAGTAGACGCCGCATAACCACCCATACCGTGATCCGAAACCACCAGATCCGGGGTCACGCCACGCGCCTCCAGCTGATCCAAAGCGATGCGCATCGGGCCGGGGAAATGTGTATGCTGCAGGTTGCCGTACTGCTCAAACATCACGACATCCATAATCTGGCGGACGTCGCCGTCGAGGAAACGCTCGCCCTCCTCAATCTGAAGAACCTCAGCACCCGCAGCCTTCGCCGCTGCAGCCATTACCGCGTAAATGGGGAACAGGCCCGCCGGGTGACCGGTCGCAAACAGGATGCGGGAACCGGCACGCACCGCCTCGCCGAAGATACGGGCGTACTCCTCCAGGGCGCTGATGCACTGCTCGGCACCAATCGTGTCCTGACCGTGAGTATGCGAACGGTCCGGGTTCAGACCCGCACGGCGGACCATCACCTCAAACACCGAATCGTAATCCCACTCGCGGGTCCACTGAACACCAAACTCAAGGTGCTCATTGCCATCCAGGAAACCCTGAATATGGTCCAGATTATTCTCGCGCGGGGTCGCCACCTCGCCGGTAATACGCACCGAATCCAGGTATGCGGCGAACTCATCGCGGCTCATGGAGAAAGACATTAAAACTCCTCATGACGTGAAAAATACATTACTGCGAGATACCTTCACGTACCTCGGCATAAGCTTCTAGGGTCTTACGCGCCGTCTGGTCCCAACCCATCGTGCGGGCACGCGCCGCAGCGTTCGCGCCCAACGAGTGGCGCAGATACGGGGCACGCACCAGACGCTCAATAGCCGCAGCCCAACGCTGCGGAGTACGAGGAGCCACCAGCAGGCCCGTACGGTGGTTCTCCACCGCATAGCGCAGACCGTCAGCATCCGTAGCGAGCACTGCCGCGCCGCACGCCTGCGCTTCCAAAGCGACCAGGCCGAATGTCTCAGACGACGACGGGGATGCCACAATATCGGCGGCACGGAAAATATTCGCCAACTCAGACGCCGGAACCGGGTCCTTCAAATGCACCCGATCTGCCACACCCAGCTCAGTTGCACGCTGCAACAGGCGGCGCTCATAATCCGAATCGGAACGACCAATAATATCCACGTCCACCTGCAGATCGGAGGGGAGTAGCGCGAGCGCCTCCACCAGCAGATGTGGGCCCTTCAACGGCTGAGGCCTACCGGCAAACACAATGCGGCAACGAGTCTCCGAGGTGTCATTGAGCGGATGCACGCCAGGAATCGTATGGAAAATCGAGGTGTCAACACCCGGGGGGATAATGGCAAGCTTCTGCGCGTCCGTACCGTAGTACTCGCCCATCTGCTGCGCCTCCAGGGGAGTGTTCACAATGACCCGGCTCGCGGAGCTACTCATCAGGTACTCAGCGCGGTAGCGTTCCTCGGGTTCGGGTGCCTCGCCTTCGCCGCGGCGCGCATCCTTGGTGGCAGCCGTTGTGTGGGGAGTAAAGAGAACAGGAACGGGGGAGCCGGCACCCTTCGCCGACCACAGCTCGGATGCGCGAGCCGCCGCCTGACCCGACAGCCAGTAGTGGGCGTGAATAATATCCGGGGTGTACAGCGCCTGCTCCACGCACGCCTGCGCAAAATCATCGGTGACCGTAGCCAGCTCATTCTTCGAAAGACCACGGGCGGAGGGCAGATCAAGACTGTGGCGCACAAGGCGCTCGCCGGGCTGAGGAGGCTGACGGAACGGCGAATCAGCCGGAAGCGCCTCACCGCGGTCCAGGGTGAAAACCTCAACCCGCAGCTCGGGATCCAGCTCCAGCATGGCATGCACCGACCGGGCAATATAGACGTTCATGCCGCCTGCATCTCCGCTACCGGGCTGCGCAAAAGGGTCGGTGTGCATGGAATACACGTGAACCGTCCGAACCGGCGGCAGAGTGCTCATCGATGCTTTCCTCTCTAAAGGGGTACCTGACCTAGTGTAGCGCGACAGGACTTTCGCACAGCGGGAGGTCTAGAATTTAGTAGAAGAGAGGCTGCTCAAGCACAGCCTGTAGTACCCGCCCGTCAGAAACGAAGGACCATGACTCACCCTCAGCAGCCTGCCGAACCGCTTTACTGCCCGCCCTGCACTCCCGGCCAGGTGGAACGTAGCGCCACGATTGACCTTGACGCGCTGGAACATAACGTGCGCCGCCTCAAGGAACTCATTGGTGACCGCATGCTCATTGCCGTGATTAAGGCGGATGCGTACGGTCACGGCGCGTACCCGGTGGCACGTTCGGTTATTGCCGCCGGTGCTGACCTGCTGGGTGTGGTGCACGTGAACGAGGCGCTGGAACTGCGTGCTGACGGTATTGAGGCGCCGCTCATGGCGTGGCTGCACACTCCCTCCACCGATTTTGAGGCGGCTCTGCAGGAGAAGATCCGTCTGGGTGTTTCCGGTTGGGACCTGGAGGCGGTAGCCGCCGCCGCTGAACGCACCGGCGAGCGCGCTATCGTGCATCTGAAGGCTGATACCGGTCTGGGTCGTAACGGTGCCACCGCGGCGGATTGGCCTGCGCTGGTGGCTCGCGCCGCCTGTCTGGAGGAGTCTGGGCTGATTACGGTTGAGGGTATTTTTAGCCACCTGGCGGTTGCTGATGAGCCGGCCCGCGCCGAGACTGCTCAGCAGCTCGACACCCTGGATACTTTTGTGGCTCAGGCTCGTGAGGCTGGTCTGGCCCCGAAGATCGTGCATTTGGCGAACTCCCCGGCGACCCTGACCGCCTCGCTGGAGGGCTGGGACACGGAGGAGCGTCTGCTCGGTGACGGCGTGCGTTGCGGTTTGGCGCTGTACGGTCTTTCCCCGCTGCCGGAGGTGACCGCTGAGGACCTGGGGTTGAGGCCCGTCATGACGGTGAGCAGCTACATTGCCGCCGTGAAGGAAGTTCCTGCAGGTCAGGGCGTTTCCTACGGTCTGCGCTACCACACTCCCAAAGCAACCACCCTGGCGCTGGTGCCGCTCGGCTACGCTGACGGCGTGCCGCGCATTGCGGAGAACGCGCCGGTGCGCATCTACCCGGGCGCGCAGAACGCGGAGAACGGCTCCGTGCCTAACAGTGCGGAAGGTAAGACCTACCGCGTGGTCGGCCGCATCGCCATGGACCAGATGGTCGTTGACCTGGGCGAACCCGGTCTGAGTGACCCCGCCCTGGGCTACCTGGGGGCGCCCGCCATCCTTTTTGGTGCCGGTGAGAACCCGCCCGTGGAAGAGTGGGCGGATGCCGCGCAGACCATTAACTACGAAATCGTGACCCGCATTTCGTCCCGCGTGGAGCGCCTCTATGTTGGCGGCTCCTGGGTTGAAGCTGAGCTGAACGAGCTGTGGGGTACCGGGCAGGAGCAGGAGGGCTAATGAGCTCTGAGTATATTTCTGCCGCACTCGACCTGGATGTGACCGGCCCCGACCATACCCGCCGCCTGGCGCTCACCCTGGCGCAGCACCTGAACGCCGGGGACGTACTGTTGCTCTCGGGCGAGCTCGGCGCGGGTAAGACCACGTTCACCCGCTCCCTGGGTGAAGGCCTGGGCGTGCGTGAAGGCGTTATCTCACCGACCTTCGTGCTCTCGCGCGTGCACCCGAACCTGCCGGACGGCCCCCGCCCCGGCGGCCCCGACCTGGTGCACGTGGACGCCTACCGCCTCTCCAGCGCCGAAGAGCTCGACGACCTGGATCTGGAGTTCTCCCTGCCGCGCTCGGTGACCGTCATCGAGTGGGGTCGCGATAAGGCTGAGCACCTGAGCGATTCCCGCCTGGAGCTGGACTTCACCCGTCTGACCGGCGCGGATGCACGCTTCGCCTACTCGGGTGCCGAAGAGTTCAGCTGGGACGATGAAGACGAGGACGAAAGCGACGAGGATGCGGACACCCCCGAGCCTCGCCTGCTGCGGGTGCGCGCCTTCGGCCCTCGCTGGGAGCACGCTTTTGACGCTCTGAAAGAGGCCCTGCAGAGCGCCTAGAGCCCGCGCGTTAGAATGATAGGGTGCTAGTACTTGCCCTTGATTCATCCGCCACCGCATCTGTGGCGCTCGCCCGTGTGCACGGCTCCGAAGCCGGTGCGTCCTTCGAAATCCTCGCCCGCTACGAGAGTGAAGATACCCGCTCCCACGCCGAGGTGATGGGTCCCTACGCGCAGGCGGCCCTGCAGGACGCTGGCGTGCGCGGCGAAGATTTGGATGCAATTCTGACCGGTACCGGTCCGGGACCTTTTACGGGCCTTCGCGCCGGTATCGTTACTGCGCGCGCTCTGGGTTTTGCCTGGTCGGTGCCGGTGTACGGCATGATGAGCCTGACCGCGCTGGCTGAGCGTGCTGTGTCTGGTGCGGCTGCCGAGGATACTGCCGGGGAAGAGAACGTAGAACGAGCGTTCGCCTCTGCTGAAAGTGCTGAGCTTGTAGAAGGTGCTGAGCTGCTCGTACTCTCCGACGCGCGCCGCCGCGAAGTCTACTCCGCCCGCTACCGCGTGAACGCCGAAGGCTACAGCCTGGTGGACGGCCCGAACGTATGCCCCGCCTCCGAAATTCTGCCCGGTGGGGCTCCCGCCTACGCTTACGGTTACGGTGCTGGCCTGTACACCGAGGCTCTCGAAGAGCACGGCTGGACCATCGTTGATTCTGCCCGCGAGGTTCACCCCCACGCCGAGTACCTGGTTGCCGCCGCGGCGCGCCTGGGCATCGAGAACCTGAGCGAGGACACCTCCGCCCAGTACCTGCGCGACTCAGACGCAAAGGTCCCCGCCGCAATGCTCGCCCGCCAGCAGAAGCAGGCCGCACAGGCTGCGCAGACTGCCGCACAGAAGGAGAGCTAAATGAGCGCTACCGACAATATCGTGCGAGACGACCTGGCGCTGAATAACCTGGCACTGAATAATCTGGCACTGGGCGCCCGCCTGCGCGTTGCCGAACTTGCCGATGTGCAGGCCATGCACCGCATGGAAACCACCCTGTTCCCCGCAGACGCCTGGCACATCGACATGTTCCTCGAAGAGCTGACCCACCCGACCCGCACCTACTACATGCTCGAGCTACCGGTGGAGAACCCGGAAAGCGACGAGAGCGGCTGGCGTGCCATCGGCTACTGCGGAACCATGGTCGTAGCCGACACTGCCGACGTTCAAACCATCGGAGTGCTCCCCGAGTACGAGGGCCACGGCTTCGGCCGCGCCATGCTTGAGCAGATGCACGAGCGTGCCCGCGAGCAGGGTGCCGAGCGCATCCTGCTGGAGGTGCGTGCCGACAACCCGCGCGCTCAGCGCCTCTACGAACGCAACGGCTACCGTGCGATTCACGTACGCCGCGGCTACTACGATGACGGGACCGACGCCATCATTATGGAATGTACGTTCTAAATAGTCCGTTGGGCTAAACGGCAATCCCCTCAATAGGGGCGAGCATTCGCCGCTCTCTACACTTGCCCTCTACGCCACAGCATCCCTACGCCACGGCATCCTTACCTCACTGCAACTAGAAGCACTACGCGCAGACAGCGCAACAGAAAGATAGACTATGAGCACTCGCGAACCCCTCGTTCTGGGCATCGAATCCTCCTGCGATGAGACCGGTATCGGCATCGTGCGCGGTGCACAGCTGCTCAGCAACACCATCTCCTCCTCCATGGAAGAGCACGTACGCTTTGGCGGCGTGATCCCCGAAATCGCCTCCCGCGCTCACCTGGACGCCATGATCCCCGCCCTCAAGGCGGCACTCGCCGAAGCGGACATCACCCTCGATCAGGTGGACGCTATCGCCGTCACCGCCGGCCCCGGCCTGGCGGGCGCACTCATGGTCGGTGTCTCCGCGGCGAAGGCGCTCGCTATTGCCACCGGCAAGCCCCTCTACGGCATTAACCACCTGGTCGCACACGTTGGCGTTGGCCTGCTGGAGGACAACGGCACCGAAGACGGCTCCGACCTGCTGGCGAATGCCGGATCCGGTGGCCTGGGTGCGCTACTAGTCTCTGGCGGTCATACCGAAATCCTGCAGGTGCGCGATATTACCTCCGATGTGCGTCTGCTCGGCGCGACCCTCGACGATGCCGCAGGCGAGGCCTACGACAAGGTCGCCCGACTGCTCGGCCTGGACTACCCGGGCGGCCCCGCGATTGACCGCGCCGCCGCTGATGGCAACCGCAACGCCTTCGTGTTCCCGCGCGGCCTGTCGAACCGCAAGTTCATGGGCACCGCCGAGGAGCCCGGCGCACACCGCTACGATTTCTCCTTCTCCGGCCTGAAGACCGCCGTGGCGCGCGTGATCGAAAGCTTTGAAGCAGCCGGTGAAGAGGTCCCGGTTGCCGATATTGCCGCGTCCTTCCAGGAGGCGGTCGTGGACGTTATCACCAAGAAGGCGATGCTTGCCTGCCGCGAGCAGGGCATGAAGACCCTGCTGCTCGGTGGCGGCGTGGCGGCTAACTCGCGCCTGCGTGAGCTGCTTTCCGCCCGATGCGCCTCCGAGGGGGTGCGTCTGATTATCCCGAAGTTCACCCTGTGCACCGATAACGGCGCGATGGTTGCGGCGCTGGGTGCCCGCCTGGTCGCTGCCGGTCGTGAGCCCTCGGGCGTGGACTTCACGACGGACTCCTCTCTGCCGGTGACCACGGTCTGTTTCTAAACAGGCTACCTCTGAAATAGTTACTTCCGCAGGGATTATTAGCGCGAGCCCGTTGATGCGGCTCGCCTCGAGAATGCTCATAGAAATGCCTCGGCACAGTCTCGCAAAGGACTGCGCCGAGGCATTTTCTGTATTCAAACTTTAGCTGCGGGGGGGCTCTAACGCAACGCTCGCGCACGAGACTGCGCAGCAACATCCAGCGCCACCTCACGCAGAGAGCCGGTCTTCTCAAAGACCGCACGCTGACGATCAGCACCCGTACCCTCGGCGAGGATGCGGCGTACCTGTGCCAGCTCTACCTCGCAGTCAAGGTCGCGTGCCACCGGCTCCAGCTTGGGCAGAAGCAGCTCAAAATCTTCACGCAGGGTACGCTGCACCGGCTCGTTAGAGACCACGATCTTAGCCTCCAGGCCGTAGCGGGCAACGCGCCACTTATTCTCCTGCGCGTGCCAGGGGGCGAGCACCTCAACGCTTTCACCCGCCTCAATCTGGCGGGAGAAGTACTCCACCAGGCACTGCGTGAACGCCACGATCGCCGCAACATCCGGCAGGGACGCGAGGCCATCGCAATAGCGCATCTCAATAGTGCCGTAACGCGGAACCGGGCGAACATCCCAACGGTCCTCGCTCGGGTCGTTGATCACGTCGGTCGCCACGAGTGACTCCAGGTACTCGCTGTACTGCTCCCAGGTGTCAAAGTGGAAGGGCAGGCCGTTCGTGGGCAGCTGCTGGTAAAGCTGGGTGCGGTGCGAAGCGTAACCGGTATCGACTCCATCCCAGTACGGGGAAGAGCACGAAAGCGCCAGCAGATGCGGTCCGTAGTTGGTCAGCGCGTCAATAAGCGGCAGAACCTTATCGCGGGAGTCAACGCCCACGTGTACGTGCACACCGTAAATGACCATGTGGCGGCCCCAATACTGGGCGCGCTCGACCACGCGCTGGTAGCGTTCCTTCGCCACAACCGGCTGGTCAGCCCAGTGGGAGAAGGGGTGAGTGCCGGCGGGGTAGAACTCAATGCCCAGGTCATCGGTGATGTCGCGCAGAGTATCCGTTAAATCCTGCAGCTGACGGCACGCCTCAGCGACGGTGCGGCAGATGCCGGTCACCACCTCGACGGTGTTCTCCAGAAACTCGCCGGTCACATGCGCCCGGTTGGAGGCGGGCTCAAGCAGTTCGGGGCGGCGCTCGCGCAGGATGGATAGCACCTCGCTGGCGCGCTGGGTCAGGGCACCGCTTTCACGGTCGATGAGCGCAATCTCCCATTCCACGCCGAGAGTGGACTGCGGGGAGGTAGCAAAGTCAATCATATTGCCTTTCCTGCGTCTGGAAATAGGGTCGTGCATGGTGCCGACTATGGAAGTTATTATCGGTGGGCTCTACCCGGCTGTGCGCTAGCCGGTGGGAGCCGGCTTTTGCGGGGGAGTACCTCTACTAGGCACCGTATCTAGTGTACGGTCTTGCGGTGCCCGGTGCCCTGTCGAGTGCAGAATCCGGAACGGGAAACGTCATGAATCGTCACGAACGGTAACCCGTCCTCGGGTCTGGGCAGTCGGGTCTGGGCCGTCAGTGCTGGGTAGTTAGGGATGGGTGGCCGGGGCTGGCGAGGTTAGAGCGGGCGCACATGCCAGCCGACGCGGCGTGAATCCCTACCCGAACCGATGCGGGTAAAGACCAGCGTCGCTGGGCGGTACGAGGACTCCTGAGTACCCGCCTGCGCACCCGAAGAAGAATTAACGTTCTTTTTCTGTTTCTTCTTGGAAGGCTTAGAACCCGCCGAACCCAGCAGGCGCGCACGCAACTGCTCCGGAACAATGTCCACGCCACGCTTCTTAATCGTCAGCGCCGTAAAGCCCTGCTCACGCACCCAACGCTTCAGCTGCTTCTCCTGCAGGGGAATCTCCTCCAGCACCTCGTAGCAGGCAACCAACGGATGCTCCACCGGCTCGGCAGAACACAGGTACGCCAGGTGCTCATCCAGCAGGTGCGCGCCAATACTCTGCGCAAACTCAGCGACCAGATGCGAGCGCACAATCGCCGGGGCAGGCTCCAGCAGGTATTCACCCGGCTGCGGCAGGGACACCGGAACGTCAACACTCTGCTCCGCCTCTTCCGCCGTCAAGGGGCTGCGGAAGCTCACCGCCTCGTAGGGAGGCAGTAGGGCGCCGGTTTTGGTTGAGCCTTCGGTTGATCCTTCATTAGGGGCAGCCTCTTCCGCAGGCCACTCGCGCACAGAGGTTGCCGTGCGAGCCACCCCCTCCTGAGCCAGTGCGTTAAACCAGAGCACCAACTCGGCGAGGGATCCCTCCGACTGGATCCACTCCGCCTCAACGCGCGGGTTGGGGTTCGCCTCCGACGCAATATCTTCGGGCGAGGGGATGCCCTCATGAGGAAAACCGGGGCCCAACTTCACGCCCATCGGCACACCCGTACGCGCCAGATTCAGCACGAATGAGAACGGGGGAGAGAACGCCTCCGGATCAAAAAGGCGCTCCGTCTGGGCCTTCTTCGCACCCCGCAACTCGCGGCGCGCCGGGTCCATCCACACAATGCCCACCGGCTCACCGGCAGCGTCCAGAAGTTCACCGTGCACATAATCGGTAACATCCCCCGAATACACGCGCGCCTGCGGGCAAAACTCAAGGTTCTTCGCCGCAAAAGAAGCCGTCAACGGGTCCAACTCCACCGCAACCACGGCACCGCGATCGGCCGCATACACGGCAGAATCCGACGCGATACCGCAACCCAAATCAGCCACCGTGCCGGCAACCGGGCGCAGACGCTGAGTACGATAGTGCGCAATCACCGGGCGGGTCGCCTGTTCCGCCGCCTCCTGAGTCAGCATGAGCGTGCGGGTGCGCTCGCCGAACTTGGCGCGCGCACGGGTACGAGCCTGCGCCAGCGAAATAATCTGTGCAGACTCCTCGGGGCTAAAACCTCGCGAACGCAAAGAAGTAACGGCGCTGAGCGTATCTGAACCCAGCGGGTAGAGCTCGTCGGCTGCCGCGAGTGCTTCGGCGCTGAACGGAAGCTCGGCGGCGGGTGTAAAAGGGGATGCGGGAATAGGCATGCTCCTCATTTTACGGGGTGCCGGTTTTGAGAGGTGGGGAGCCCGATTTGCCCAGCTTTTTGCTCAGCGTTCGCCTTGCGGTGAAACACCCCGGCAGAGGGGTGCTTTTCTTGACCGAAAGCACAGGTGAAACTAGAGTTGAGGTAGCACTCGAGACAGTCATCGGGCGCGCCACTGCGCCGCTGTCTCGCATCAAACGTAAATCCACAACCCGGAGGAACCGATTATGGCTATCAAGCCCCTGGAAGACCGCGTCGTTATCAAGATCGAGCAGGCTGAGCAGACCACCGCATCCGGTCTGGTCATCCCCGAAACTGCGAAGGAAAAGCCGCAGGAAGCACGCGTTGTCGCCGTTGGCCCGGGCCGCGTGGATGAGAAGGGCAACCGCATTCCCGTAGACATCAAGGAAGGCGACGTTGTCGTGTTCTCCCGCTACGGTGGCACCGAGGTCAAGTACCAGGGCGAAGAGTACCTGATTCTCTCCGCGCGCGACGTTCTGGCAATCGTCGACTAATACTTTCAGATGCTCATGCGCCGTACCGCTCATCCGGTACGGCGCATGAGCTATCATCTGCCCCTCAAAATTTCCTTTCTGTGACGCACTAGGAGTAGCGAACACATGGCTAAGCAGCTTGAATTCAACGATGCAGCCCGCAAGTCCCTGCAGGCCGGCGTCGATAAGCTGGCAAACGCGGTCAAGGTAACCCTCGGCCCGCGCGGGCGCAACGTTGTGCTCGACAAGCAGTGGGGTGCGCCCGTCATCACCAACGACGGCGTGTCCATTGCCCGCGAAATTGAACTGGACGACCCGTACGAGAACCTGGGCGCCCAGCTGGCGAAGGAAGTCGCCACCAAGACCAACGACGTAGCCGGTGACGGTACCACCACCGCAACCGTGCTCGCACAGGCACTGGTCAACGAGGGCCTGCGCAACGTCACCAGCGGCGCGGCACCCGCCGACGTCAAGCGCGGCATTGAGGCTGCTGTGGAGGCTGTCTCCGCACGCCTGCTCGAGAACGCACGCCCCGTGCAGGGCCCCGAGGTGGCGCACGTTGCCGCTATCTCCGCCCAGTCCGAGCAGATCGGTGAGCTGCTGGCTCGCGCCTTCGAGAAGGTCGGCCAGGACGGCGTCATCACCATCGAAGACGGCTCCTCCACCGAAATCGAACTGGACATCACCGAAGGTATGCAGTTCGACAAAGGCTACCTCTCGCCCTCCTTCGTCACCGACGCTGAGCGCGGCGAAGCAGTGCTGGAGAACAGCCTCGTGCTGCTCTACCAGGGCAAGATTTCCACCATCGCAGAAATCATGCCCGTGCTCGAGAAGATCGTTCAGGCGAAGAAGCCGCTGACCATCATCGCAGAAGACGTTGACGGTGAGGCGCTCTCCGCACTGGTCGTGAACAAGCTGCGCGGCACCATCAATGTGGTCGCTCTGAAGGCTCCCGGTTTCGGTGACCGCCGCAAGGCAATCATGCAGGATTTGGCAATTCTGACCGGCGGCACCGTCGTGACCGGTGAGCTCGGCATTGACCTGCCGCAGGTCACCCTGGAGCACCTGGGCTCGGCACGCCGCGTGACCGTCACCAAGTCCCACACCACCATCGTGGACGGTGGCGGCGACCCCGAGGCAATCGAGGACCGCGTGCAGCAGCTGCGCCGTGAAATTGAGCGTGTGGATTCCGAATGGGACCGCGAGAAGCTCAAGGAGCGCCTGGCTAAGCTCGCCGGTGGCGTGGGCGTCATCAAGGTCGGTGCCGCAACCGAGGTTGAGGCGAAGGAACGCAAGCACCGCATCGAGGATGCTGTGTCCTCCACCCGTGCAGCCCTGGAAGAGGGCATCGTCTCCGGTGGCGGTTCCGCACTGGTTCACGCGCTGAAGGCACTGGACGGCATGGACCTGGGCAACCACGACGCAAACGTGGGTGTACAGATTGTTCGCCGTGCCCTGGTTCAGCCGCTGCGCTGGATCGCTGAGAACGCGGGCGAAGACGGCTACGTCATCGTCTCCAAGGTCTCCGAGCTGCCCGTGGGCCACGGCTTCAACGCCAAGACCGGCGAGTACGTGGACCTCATCGAAGCCGGCGTGATTGACCCGGTGAAGGTGACCCGTTCGGCTCTGCAGAACGCATCCTCCATCGCGGCTCTGGTGCTGACCACCGAGACCCTGGTGGTTGAGAAGCCCGAAGAAACTGAAGAAGCCTAAATAGTGTGTGTGCCCGGTGCCGCCCCTCCACCATGGAGGCGGTACCGGGCACTCGCTGTCGGTAGGCTCGGATGCGCTCGCGTTCGCGGGGGCGTTAGAACCTGCCGACAGCCTCCCGCTGAGGAATGCTTACTCTGAGTGCTTCTCAGCAAAGAAACCTCTAGCGGTTTACTATAGAAGGTAAGCTGCTCCCGTTTGCGCTCAAACCACCTTGTGGGGTGCGAGCAGACGGGTCGTACCGCATCTTGACATACGCAACGTATAGGCTGAGCTTCTCACCGATGAAGCCAGCATCCGAAAGGTAGACAATGACCATTCCCACCGCTCTGTCCGAGGATCCCTTCGGCTTCACCGGCCTGACCTACGATGACGTGCTGCTGCTGCCCGGCAACACCGACGTCATCCCCTCCGATGCGGACACCTCCACCCGCCTGTCCAAGCGCATCACCCTGAACACCCCCATTATTTCCGCGGCAATGGACACCGTGACCGACTCCGCTATGGCAATCGCTATGGCACGTCTGGGCGGTATGGGCGTTATCCACCGCAACCTCTCCATCGAGGATCAGGCTGCACACGTTGACCGCGTGAAGCGCTCCGAGTCCGGCATGATCATTAACCCCGTCACCATCGGCGCTGACGCAACCATCGCCGAGTACGATGAGGTCTGCGGCTACTACAAGGTCTCCGGTCTGCCCGTCGTCAGCGAAGAGGGCGTGTTGGAAGGCATCATCACCAACCGCGATATCCGCTACATCTCCCGCTCCGACTACGACGGCATTCGCGTTCGCGACATCATGACCCCCATGCCGCTGGTCACCGCACACCCCAGCGTCACCAAGGACGAAGCATTCGCGCTGCTGTCCCACAACAAGATTGAGCGTCTGCCCCTGGTCGACGACGCAGGCAAGCTCGCCGGTCTGATTACCCTCAAGGACTTCGTCAAGACTGAGCAGTACCCCAACGCCACCAAGGACGAGGACGGCCGCCTGCGTGCCGGCGCCGCTATCGGCTTCTTCGGTGACGGCTACGAGCGCGCAATGACCCTGGTCGAGGCTGGCGTCGACGCACTGTTCGTGGACACCGCAAACGGTCACTCCCAGGGCGTGCTCGACATGATTGCCCGCCTGAAGAAGGACCCCGCCGCAGCACACGTGGACGTCATCGGTGGCCAGGCTGCAACCCGCCTGGGCGCACAGGCTATCATCGACGCTGGCGCTGACGGCGTGAAGGTTGGCGTTGGCCCCGGCTCCATCTGCACCACCCGCATCATCGCCGGTGTTGGTGTTCCCCAGGTGACCGCTATCAACGAGTCCGCTAAGGCAGCTATCCCGGCAGGTGTGCCGCTGATTGCTGACGGCGGTATGCAGCACTCCGGCGAGATTGGCAAGGCACTGGTTGCCGGCGCTGACTCCGTGATGCTCGGCTCCCTGCTTGCCGGCACCACCGAGTCCCCCGGTGAGCTGATCTTCATGAACGGTAAGCAGTACAAGGCATACCGCGGCATGGGTTCGCTCGGCGCGATGCAGACTCGTGGCCGTCACAAGTCCTTCTCCAAGGACCGCTACTTCCAGGCTGACGTCTCCAGCGAAGAGAAGCTGATCCCCGAGGGCATTGAGGGTCAGGTTCCCTTCCGCGGCCCGCTCTCCGCAGTGATTCACCAGCTCGAAGGCGGCCTGCGCCAGACCATGTTCTACGTCGGTTCCCGCACCATCGAGGAGCTCAAGCACAAGGGTCAGTTTGTGCGCATCACCCCCGCAGGTCTGAAGGAATCGCACCCGCACGACATCATGATGACCGTTGAGGCACCGAACTACCGCGCCTAAAACGCATCACCAACGATGATTCGCCGCATGGTGTGCACACCATGCGCCGTTGAGCCCGCCCCATAACCGTTCAGGTATCGGGCGGGCATCGGCGCGAATAACGCCCAGCGGCACCCCTCAAACCGAATTCGAAAGGATTCACCCCATGTCTGAAATTCAGATTGGCCTCTCCAAGAACGCCCGCCCCACCTACTCCCTGGACGATGTGGCGCTGGTGCCCACCCGCCGTACCCGCGACCGCCGCGACGTCGACACCTCCTGGCAGATTGACGCCTTCAAGTTCGACACCCCCATCATTGGTGCGCCCATGGACTCGGTCATGTCCCCGGCGACCGCCATTGCACTGGGTAAGCTGGGTGGCCTGGGCGTGCTGAACCTCGAGGGTCTGTGGACCCGCTACGAGGACCCGCAGCCGCTGCTCGACGAGATTGTTGAGCTGCCCGAGGCGGACCCCGCCTCCGCAACCACCCGCATGCAGCAGATTTACTCCGAGCCGATTAAGCCGGAACTGATCACTGCACGCCTGGAAGAGATTCGTGACTCCGGCGTGGTCGTTGCAGGCTCCCTGAGCCCGCAGAACACCCAGGAGCACTACGAGACCGTGGTGAAGGCGGGCGTTGAGCTGTTCGTCATCCGTGGCGCGTCCGTCTCTGCTGAGCATATTTCCACCTCGCACGAGCCGCTGAACCTGAAGAAGTTCATCTACGAGCTGGACGTTCCGGTCATCGTTGGTGGCGTTGCTGGCTACTCGCAGGCTAAGCACCTGATGCGTACCGGCGCAGCCGGCGTGCTGGTGGGCTTCGGCGGCGGTTCCGCACAGACCACCCGCCAGGGCCTGGGCATCTCCGCACCCATGGCAACCGCTATCGCCGACGTGGCTGCGGCACGTTCGGACTACCTGGATGAGTCCGGCGGCCGCTACGTGCACGTGATTGCTGACGGCTCCCTGGGCCGCTCCGGCGACATGGTGAAGGCTCTCGCACTGGGCGCTGACGCTGTCATGCTGGGTGCTCCGCTGGCTCGCGCATCCGAGGCTCCCGGCCAGGGCTGGTACTGGGGCAACGAGGCGCACTCGCTGGACTTCCCGCGCGGCGTGCGCACCCCGCTGGGTGTTGTCGGCTCCCTGGAGGAAGTCCTGTACGGTCCTTCGCACCACGTGAACGGCACCAGCAACATTGTCGGTGCGCTCAAGCGCGCAATGGCTAACTGCGGTTACCTGGATCTGAAGAAGTTCCAGAAGGCTGACCTGACCGTGGTCCCCGCGTACCGCGGCTAATGTAGCTTCATGAATCACCGCCCGGTGGCTGATGGGTTTATCCCTCCGGCTACCGGGCGGTATTGCTTTGAGGTGTTCTTTTGGATAGGGCGCGAGTCACTATCTTTGGAATAATGAAATTTATGCCACGTTGTGAAACCTTCTCATTTTATAGTGTCGGGGGTTATATTTTCACTGTAGTGTATCTAGTGAGAGCGATGGCTAAGGTCTATATTCTCAGGAAGAACTTATGCAAAAGTGTAAGTTCAATACCATATGGATATACCTATTGAAGGAGATTAGAAATGGGTATCATCGCTACCCCTGTTAAGAAGGTTCTTGCCGCTATCGCATTGAGCGCGACGGCGCTGACCGCCGCTCCTGTCGCAACTGTCCCGGCTGCGGCGACTGTTGTTGATGTGCGTGGTGGTACTTGGGACTATGGTTCGTCTATCTGGGGCGTGTGGTCTCGTTATTACCACAAAGAAGAATGGCATAGCGCAACCGTTTGGGGAAGGGACTGGGTTTACTCCGGATGTAAGAAGCCCTTTACCACGGCTAGGGCTTCGTCTGCTCGTTCCTGGAACCACACTAACGAAGCTTACTATAACAACCATTATTAGAAATAAGCACGTTGAATATTTTATAGCGTACTAGCAATATGGTCCTGCAGATGATGCAGGAAGCTAATATGCAAAATATTTGGCGGGCCGTCTGAGCGAATCTATCAGGCGGCCCGCCCATATGACAGAAACGAATCCCCATGCTTAAGTGCCGATTCCGATTTGGCCGGTATGTATCGGTCCTCACCTCAGTTTATCTATGGGCGACCCTCGCCTCCATCGTGTTCCCCTTCTTCATGCTTCTGAGTATCAACTCGGAGATGTCTCTTGGGCATACCCGTAACCTCCAGATTCCTTCTATCAGTGAAGGCGTAGATACTCGCAAATTTCTGGAGAATATGTGTCAGGAAGCGGAGAAGAACAGCATCGCTATAGCTCGTCGCACCCTTGACGTGTCAGATACTCGGCACGGTATCGTACTCGAATTCTGTGGTGCCGAAAATACTGTACGTAGGTGGGAGCAAACGGGATACCCTTCCTATGCTCCTGAAGACCGCGTTGAGGTCAAAAGGCTTAATCCGGGCAAGGTTGTAGAAGCTCGAGGTCTCTACAACCTTTATGGCGGTAGTGACCAGCAACGTGCCCAGTTGCTCACTACCCTGCGTGAAAATGGTGCGCATGTAACGGAATACGATGTTCTCAATCTCCGAAGCATTACAGGGTACTACATGGGAACCCCAGGCGGGTATGCCTTTATCGCAACATGCCTAGCCCTTAGTACGGCTCTGATTGGTGCCGTATTCCGGCAGACGAAAAAAAGCGCGCGCCTGCGTCTGCATGGTGCATCCCTAAACCGTGTCTACAGTGCACAGCTGCTAGAATCAGGGCCTGCTATTCTTGGCGGAATTCTGGGCCTCTACGCCCTTTTCTATGCATTCCTCGCTCTGTACAATTCGTGGGCTTTTGCGGCCTTGACACTGAAAGTTCAGCTTATTCTGTTGTGCTGGATGTTGGGCCTTATGCTTCTGCTGCATTATGTGGCTTGTGTATTTACTGTAGCTATACCTATTGGACAAGCCCTTAAAGGAAAGGTACCCACGCGTATTACCTATGCGGCTAGCTGGGCGTGCCGCTCTTTGGCGCTCATCCTTGTTGTTGCTACTCTAATCACTTTGGCTTACACGACTCAGCAAGTCCATGCACTCAATCAAGCCCGCCCCGCGGTGCTTCAGAGTAGCGGATATAGTGTGTCCTTTAATGGTTTCCGGTATAAGGCTAGTGACATCCAGAACCTTCAGGGCTGGAGTAAAGAACAAGTAGAATCTGATAATGTCATCCTCGCTAGTGCGGAGAACCCTGTCTATACATCCGATGAATCGATTGAAGCTTATAGAGCCGGAAAGAATGAATCAGACTCTCTGAAACCTGATCAGAGCTTGGGTCGCACCTTTCTGTACGTGAATCGTGAATACCTGGATAGTAATCCTGAATCCCTGCCAGCAGGCTTACCTCCTCTTGAAGACCTGGAAAGTCGTAGCGGTCTTAGCGTCTACTATCCCCAGGAATTGGAAAAGCACACCGATGATATAAGGCGCCTTGCCTCTAGTGCCTTTGACTCGGCTGATAGCTCTTCTCCCTCGAACAATTTAGAAGCTCCACGAGCTGAGCTTTCGGAATTGAGAGCATATGAGACTGTAACGAGCTCCTACACATATGGTGACGGTACCAAAGCTAACTACTTTGTACAGAACCCCATTATTGTGTATGTCCCGAAAACTGTGCTGACCGACAGAATGGAGATGCTCGTTGCTGCCTTCAGCCAGAACGGGGCATTCATTAAGGATCGGCAAAAAGCTCTCGAATCTCTTGAGGGTAGTGCGGCTCGAAGCTATGTAGGTGAAATTCTGCCGGTGAGTGAAAAATATTTTAGTCTCACAAGCAGGATGCAGAGCGAACAACGCATTAGCTTGTATGCGCTCATTATCCTTTCCGTTTTGTGTCTTGTGACCCTTCTGGAGTACGCACGCGTGTACTGCGCAGAACATCAGCAGCGTATTGCTCGTTCCTTTACCTACGGTATGCATCCGACCCAGACTTTCCGTGGGGTTCTCATTGGGGAGGCGGTTTTAACGACTCTTGTCATTAGCTATGGGGTTCTCCAACTAACGAGCTTGGCCCACGAGCAGTATCTCAATGCTGGGGCTGAGACTGCATCTGTTATTGCAGTGCTGGCAACGGTACTCTTCACGTCCACCGTTATTGTGTCGATTGGTATGAGTTTATTGGCCTTTGGCAGAGGCTACCGAGTTGCAGTTGCCAATCATGCGCGAAAGGAAATGTACTGATGGCGTCCATCTTAAAAACAGAAAATCTGCTGACCGTAAGCGGAGGGTCTGTGCGTATTGCAGGGCATCCTATTTTTGCTGATGTCCACATTGTCGTAGCCCCAGGACAGATGCTAGCCCTAACTGGTGCCTCCGGAAGTGGAAAAACCACTCTCCTTAACTGTCTAGGGACCCTGACCGACTTTACCGAAGGAGAATATACCTTCCAAGGAACAATGTTGAGCGGCTCATCCTCGCGAACCCGCCGTCATTTCCGCCGTGATAGTCTAGGATATCTCTTCCAGAACTATGCCCTGGTAGAAGGGGAGAGCGTTGAAAAGAATGTCCTCGGACCGCTCGCGGTTATGCCGCGTTCGCAGCGCCCGAGCCGTAAAGAGCTAGAGTCCGTCCTCAAGCGGGTCGGTTTGTCTGGGCGAGAGAAGTCTCTTATCTACCAACTCTCGGGTGGTGAGCAACAGCGCGTGGCGCTTGCTGGGCTTATGTTGAAGCAACCGTCCCTGATTCTGGCGGATGAGCCGACTGGTGCCCTGGATGCCGAGAATGAGGCGCAGGTACTTGATATTCTGCGGGAGATGGTGAACGCTGGGGCCTGTGCCATTATTGCTACGCACAGCGATGCGGTGGCTGACTTCTGCGACCGGCGTATTGATATGTCTCAGTTCAAGGGATAAACGAAGAGAATTGTTTTTATAATGTACCGCCTGGCTATGGAGACGTTAACTCCGTTGCCGGGCGGTGCTTTCTTATATCGCTGTCTTGATGCGGTGGAATGACCGGCAAAGTGCGGAATAGTTCCCGCGCCGCGGGCATTCAACCCCACAACGCGATAGCGTAAAATAGATATATCCCCGCGCAAGTGCGCGGATTAGTACCAACACGTTGAGGTAATTTTCGTGACCAACTCTGTGAACCTGGACCAGCTCGAAGAGCGTCCCGTCCTGGTGGTAGATTACGGTGCACAGTACGCGCAGCTCATTGCTCGTCGCGTGCGTGAAGCCGGCATCTACTCCGAAATCGTCCCCCACTCCATGAGCACCGAGAAGATGCTCGCCAAGAACCCGGCAGCTATTGTGCTCTCCGGTGGCCCCTCCTCGGTCTACGCCGATGGCGCACCCAAGGGCGACAAAGCCCTGTTCGAAGCTGGCGTGCCGATCTTCGGTATCTGCTACGGCTTCCAGGTGATGGCTCAGACCCTCGGCGGCACCGTCGCCCAGACCGGTCTGCGCGAATACGGCGCAACCGACGCTGTGGTCTGCGCTGAGAACTCCTCCTTCCTCACCGGCACCCCCACCACCCAGAACGTGTGGATGTCTCACGGTGACTCCGTGACCGAAGCCCCCGAAGGCTTCGAGGTGCTGGCTAAGACCCCCGGCGCATCCGTGGCAGCATTCGTGGACGAATCCCGCAAGCTCGGCGGCGTGCAGTGGCACCCCGAGGTGAAGCACTCCGACTACGGCCAGGTCGCCCTGGAGAACTTCCTCTATAATGTGGCAGGCCTGAAGCCCACCTGGTCCACTAACAACATCATCGAAGAGCAGGTCGCAAAGATCCGCGAGCAGGTCGGTAGCGACCGCGTCATCTGCGCGCTCTCCGGCGGCGTTGACTCCTCCGTGGCAGCAGCACTCGTGCACAAGGCTGTTGGCGACCAGCTCACCTGCTTCTTCATCGACCACGGTCTGCTCCGTGAAGGCGAGCGCGAACAGGTCGAGCAGGACTACGCAGCATCCATGGGTATCAAGGTCATCACCATCGACGAGTCGGAGCGTTTCCTCTCCGCACTCGATGGCATCACCGAGCCTGAGGCGAAGCGTAAGGCTATCGGCCGCGAGTTCATCCGCTCCTTCGAAGAGGCACAGCGCAAGCTGATCGCTGAAGCGGGCGAAGAGGGCGCAGACATCAAGTTCCTGGTCCAGGGCACCCTGTACCCGGACGTTGTTGAGTCCGGCGGCGGCGACGGCACCGCAAACATTAAGAGCCACCACAACGTGGGCGGCCTTCCCGACGACCTGACCTTCGAACTGGTTGAGCCGCTGCGCACCCTGTTCAAGGACGAGGTTCGCGCTATCGGTCGTGAGCTCGGCGTTCCCGAGAAGATCGTGGCACGTCAGCCGTTCCCCGGCCCCGGACTGGGCATCCGCATTGTCGGTGAGGTTAACCGCGAGAACCTGGACACCCTGCGTGCCGCTGACGCTATCGTGCGTGAAGAGCTGACCGCAGCAGGTCAGGACGAGCACATCTGGCAGTGCCCCGTGGTTCTGCTGGCTGGCGTTCGCTCCGTGGGCGTTCAGGGTGACGGCCGTACTTACGGCCACCCGATTGTTCTGCGCCCGGTCTCTTCGGAAGACGCAATGACCGCTGACTGGTCGCGCCTGCCGTACGACCTGCTGGCTAAGATCTCGAACCGTATTACGAACGAGGTCAAGGACGTTAACCGAGTGGTGCTGGACGTTACCTCCAAGCCCCCGGGAACCATTGAGTGGGAGTAATCCCGCTGTGGGCTACCTAGCTTTGTAGCTGGGAGCCTGTGAAGGAGCCGCCCGGTGCATCCTGCTGTGATGCGCCGGGCGGCTTCTTCGTATCTTCCTAACGATATATAGCGGGTCTGAAGATGGAGGGGTTGTCGTAGTACTGAAAGGAAAATATAATGTAGCTACGTAGTTACATTATTTATGTTTTCATGTCGTGAGCAGCAAGGGGGAAATTATGACCGTTATGACCAGCCGCGAGTTCAACCAAAATCTCGCCAAAGCCCAAAAACAGGCACAACATTCACCCGTAATTATTACAAAGCGTGGTGAACCTACGTATGTCCTCATGACCTACGAAGAATACTCACGCAACCAGAATGAGGGAACCTCCCTCTACGACTTCTTTGTAAACTACCCTCAACCTGCTGAAGGTATGGACCTGCCCGAAGAATTCCCCACGGCAGAACGTTCCGCACATCAGCGCCCCATTGTAGAGTTCTAGGGGACAACGATGTACCTGCTTGATACCAATATTATTTCTGAGTTGTGGAAGCTCTCACGCGGTAAGGCTGACCCTGTTTTTGAGTCGTGGTTTCGCCGTTATTCAGAAAAGCCACTCTATATTAGCGTCGTGACCCTAATGGAACTAGAACGCGGTGTGCTTGCTATGGAGCGTAAAGATCCGATACAAGGTGCTTATCTGCGTGAGTGGTTTTTGGCAGTTCGAGAGAAATTTCAGAAACGAACTCTTGTCATTGACGGAGCTGTAGCTGATTGTTGTGCAGGGCTTCACGTGCCGGATAAAGCGCCGGAGAACGACGCATGGATCGCTGCAACTGCTTTGACTCATGGTCTTACTCTCGTAACGCGCAATGTCAAAGATTTTGAGCGTCTGCATGTTCGGCTCCTGAACCCCTTTGAGTGTGCAACCTAAGATGGCTGAAGCCCCGTAAGGAGCCGCCCGGTGCATCCTGCTGTGATGCGCCGGGCGGCTTCTTTCATATGAGCGTTTCTGAAAATACTCCGTAGCCTAGATTTTTCGCATGAATTTTAAAGAAAAACACCAAAATATTTAAAACGAGAGTTCAAATAAAAGAACTAAAAACTCTCCACAAAACCACACGGGGAAAAGAAAAACCTTTAATGCGGGTGATGCGGGTGACGAATCGAATCACGCCAATGAGCGCTCGACCCCAACCCAAAATGCAGAGCAAAAAACGTACCAAAACAGCAGAACCCAAACGCGCACGCCATATACACGCCGTAGGTCAGCATCATAAACTCAGAATCATGGCTCACTCCCGACGCGACATTCAACACCAATGAGACGCCCAGAATGACAAGCCACACAGCGCTCGCAGCCGCAATCAGCCACGAGATAACACTCAACACCGGGTGAGTCACCCTAAAGGTCTGCTCAGGGCCCTCAGAGGCGGGTACAGCGGCTATAGAAGCTGTAGCAGGGGCAGTAAGCAGAGCAGAAGAGCGCTGCGGAATATGCGCATCAGCATGCTGGCTAGAAGCCTGCGCAGGACGCTTTGCAGATTGCTGGGGGACGCCACCGGATTCGGGAGGGGGAGATTGATACGGTTGTTGCATTGCGGGCTCCTGCATATTTAGCCTTACGGGAGAAGAAACAGCCTAGTTCCTCATCTCGTAAGAAATGAGTGTCTGTGATAGAACGAAAGAATGTGGTGGAAAATATATTCTCTCTATATTTCAAGATTAGAAGCGAACCGTATAAAAAACGAGAGCATCAGCGAATAAGATGCAATATGACGCGAAAATTTCGAAAAATACAACAAAAAATCAATAAACCTCAACCTGAAGGTTCAGTGTAGGGTTATTAGACAGGGACCTTAGCCGTAAAACAACGGCACAGACACAGCAACAGCGAAAGGAACAAGCATGGGAATGATCCTCCCACTCCTCTACTTAGGGGTAGGCTTCGGACTCGCAATGTTGCTACCCGAGCACTGGGGCAACCGTCTGAAAGAAAGCGCCTCCGCGCTGCTGACCCGCTGGATTATCCCCACCGTCATCGTTTACATCGTCGCCACCAGCCGCCCCGAACTCTTCTTCATGGCAGCCTCCACCATGGTGCTCATGGCGCTTCTAGTACGCTGCGCCGCCTTCTTCACGAACGACCCGGTGCAGCGGCTCGCCCTCGTTTACCTCAACGCTGGAATCTTCGGAATCCCCGTAGTTGCCAGCTTCTGGGGCGAGGAAGCCGTACGCCTATACGTCGGCGCGTATATCGGCAACTCCGTCATGGGTAATATCCTCGGCACCTCACTCATGCGCAGAGAAACCAACACAGAGGAACTCACGAATAGCCGAGTCAAGCCCACCCGAAAAGCTGTCACACACAAAGCTGCCGTCGGTGCAGTACTGCGGTCCCTGCTCACGAACCGCCCCATTATCGCCGTAGCAATCGGGCTGATATGCCTGCCCGCCGGACCGCTCCTTAACACCCACGCCGCCGGTATCTACCGGCTCATCACCTGGGTCTTCAGCTTCGTAGGGCTCATGGTGCTAGGCATGTGGCTGAGCACCGCCCGCCTGCACCGAACCGACCTCAAACAAGCCGTCCGGTGGGCGCTACTGCGTGTCGTGCTCGTGAGCGTCTACAGCGTCGGCATACTCACCGCTGCATACTGGATGCATACGCACACCGGAGTGCACCTCAATCAGCTACTGGCGCACCCACAGGTACTTTTTGTTCTCGGAGTGCTGCCGCCAGCAGCTAATATCGTCATTCTGGAAACCCACTACCGGCACGAAGGAACAGCCGCACCCATTATCGCCTCCGGGGCCGTCGTCAGCGTAGGAATGATAGCCCTCGCCGTGCCAATCCTACAGCTCGTCTTCTCCAGTTGAGCAGAGCCTCCAGCTAAGCAGAGCCAAGAAAGCACGCCTGGACCATAAAGGAGACAACACAAAAGGAGGGCGGGGCATAAGCCTCACCCTCCTTCTGCTGTCTATCACCTTATCGGCACGCGGTAGCACTCAACGAGCTACAGCGCTTAGCGAACGATGTGGTACACCTTCGCCTCGTAGGGGCGCAGAGTCGAACCCGCGTCGTCCTTGTAGTTTGAGCTCACCAGCTCAACACGAGCACCAGCCTCACGAGCCTCAGAAAGCACAGCGAAGTCGCGCTCCTGCTCCTCGGCGGTGAAGTTCGAAACAACCAGCAAAGACTCATTCGCGGGGCTGCCATCCGCACCACCGGTACGGGTGTACGCGTACACAGCCTCATCCTCGTTGTGCGGAACCTGAACCGAATCCACCGGAGCGAAGGCTGCGTAAACCATCAGGTCCTTCAGCTTGCCGCGGCGCAGAGCCACCAGCTGCTGGTAGTGGTAGAAAATCGAATCCTCATCAGCCAGAACAGCCTCAGCATTAATCGCCGGGTAGTTCGGGTTCACAGCAATCCACGGGGTTACACCCTCGGGGCTGAAACCACCGTTAGCGGAGGCATCCCACTGAACCGGGGTACGAGCGTTATCGCGGCCCTTAATGTAAATCGCCTGCATCGCCTCTTCGTGGCTCAGACGCTTGTGGTCAACGTGCATGTCCTCGTAGAAGCGGATCGAGTCACCATCGCGGTAATCCTCAATCGAATCGAACTTCACGTTGGTCATGCCCAGCTCTTCACCCTGG
>NZ_KV808297.1:449034-465195 GCF_001812205.1 Rothia sp. HMSC069C10 | reverse complement strand
GTTGGTCATGCCCAGCTCTTCACCCTGGTAAATGTACGGGGTGCCCTGCATGAAGTGCAGAGTGGTCGCCAGCTGCTTAGCGGACAGGGTGCGGAACTCATCCGAATCGTTACCGAAGCGGGAGACAACGCGCGGCTGGTCGTGGTTGTTCCAGTACAGCGAACCCCAGGCGTTACCCTCCAGAGTGGTCTGCCAGTCGTTCAGGATGCTCTTGAGCTCGGTCAGCTTGTACGGTGCGTAGGACCACTTGCCGCCCAGCTTGCCGTTCGGGTCGTTATCCACGCCCATGTGATCGAAGTGGAAGATCATGTTCAGCTCACCGGTGTGGTAGCCAGCCCACAGCTTAGCGTCCTCGG
Source organism: Rothia sp. HMSC069C10 (assembly GCF_001812205.1). Classification (NCBI taxonomy): domain Bacteria; kingdom Bacillati; phylum Actinomycetota; class Actinomycetes; order Micrococcales; family Micrococcaceae; genus Rothia; species Rothia sp. HMSC069C10. The sequence continues at coordinate 464,839 of NZ_KV808297.1, read as the reverse complement.
GGCTGGTCGCGCTGGTCTCGCCCACGGTCATCACGTCGTAGCGGCTGAAGGTCTCGCGGGTGAGCTCCTTCATCCACGGGTGCACCATGGTGCCGTTAGAGATAACGAACGGAATCGAGGAAGTGTGCTTCTCAAAGTCGGTGGAGGGGTCATCCGGGAAGCCCTCGGGCTTGGAGATGATGTTGATAGCGTCCAGACGGAAGCCATCAACGCCCTTGTCCAGCCACCAGCGGACCATGGAGTACAGGTCCTCGCGAACCTTCTCGTTCTCCCAATTCAGGTCGGGCTGCTCCTTGAAGAAGATGTGCAGGTAGAACTGGCCGGTCGCCTCATCCCACTCCCACGCCGGGCCACCGAACTCGGACGCCCAGTTGTTCGGAGGAATCGGGTTGCCGTCCTCGTCGAAGCCCTTGGGGTCGCGCCAAATGTAGTAGTCGCGGTAGGGGTTGTCCTTGGAGGAGCGAGATTCCTTGAACCAGGGGTGCTCATCGGAGGTGTGGTTGGCGACCAGGTCCATCAGGATCTTGATGCCGTGCTTGTGGGCGGTCTCAAGCATCTCGTCGAAGTCTTCCATGGTGCCGAAGTCACTCATGATGGCGAAGTAGTCAGAGATGTCGTAGCCGTTATCCACGTTCGGCGAATCGAACACGGGGGAGAGCCAGATGACGTTGATGCCCAGCTTAGCCAGGTAGGGCAGCTTCTCGGTGATACCCTTCAGATCGCCGATGCCGTCGCCGTTTGCGTCGTTGAAGGAGCGGGGGTACACCTGGTACACCACGGCTTCCTTCCACCACTGGCGGCCCTCGTAGGAGGGAACCTCGTATGCCTCGGAGTTGCTCATAATTGCCTTTCTGTACCGGCGGGTTACGCCGAAGAGGAAAAAGGTGTCTGTGATTGAAGTATAGGGCGAGGGGGACCGGAATGTCTGTGCCGGATCCCCCTCGCGCATTACATTTTTGGGGCGTGCCTACTTAGCGTTACCGAAGAGGTAGACCTTCGCCTCGTAGGGGCGCAGCAGGGTGCCTTCGTCGGTGAACTCGCGGTTCTCATCGCGGTAGTTCGAGCTAATCAGCTTCGGGGTGTTCTCGATTGCCTTCAGCTCAGTCGGGGAGAGAGCCTGCGAGTTGGTCAGCACCACCGAATCCAGGTTGCCGCCCGCGTAGTTCAGCTGCACGGTGTCATCGGTGAAGTTGGCGACGACCAACAGGGCGCGCTCGCCGGTTGCAGCGGCGTCCTCATCGGAGTTCACGCGCAGGTAGGCGTAGACCTGGTTATCCTCTTCATCCAGGAGGCGGTACTCGCCGGTCAGGATGATCGGGTGCTCGCGGCGCAGGCTAATCAGGTCGCGGTAGTGGTAGAACACCGAATCTGGGTTAGCCAGCTCTGCTTCTGCGTTGATTTCGGTGTAGCGCGGGTTCAGCTTCAGCCACGGGGTGCCGGTGGTGAAGCCTGCGTTCTCACCGGCGGTCCACTGCATGGGGGTGCGTGCGTTGTCGCGGCCGGAGGCACTGATGTAACGCAGCATGTCCTCGGCGGAGACGCGGCCCGACTCTTCAACGTACTTGCGCCAGGAGTCGTGAATCTCCAGGTCGTTGTAGTCCTTCACATCGTCGAAGAAGACGTTGGTCATGCCCAGCTCTTCACCCTGGTAGATGTAGGGGGTGCCCTGCATCAGGTGCAGTACGGTGCCCAGCATCTTGGCGCTGACGGTGCGGTACTCGGGGGAGTCGTTACCGAAGCGGGAGACGGTGCGCGGCTGGTCGTGGTTGTTCCAGTACAGGGAGTTCCAGCCGCGACCGTGCAGACCCTCCTGCCAGTGGGTGAGGACCTTCTTCAGGTCCACCAGGTTGAAGCGGCGGTCGGACCACTTGCCGGTCACGCCACCCTCGGAGGCGTCCACATCCATGTGCTCGAACTGGAAGACCATCTGCAGCTCGTTGCGGTCGAAACCGGTGTAGAGTGCGGCGTCGTCCACGGTCACGCAGGGGGTTTCGCCCACGGTCATGACCGGGTACTTGCTCAAGACCTCGTGGTTCATCTCCTGCAGGAATTCGTGCACGCGCGGGCCGTTGGCTGCGACAGCCAGGGAGTTGTCGAGGCCGCCAGCGAGGACTGCCGGGTCCTCGGGGAAGGAGAGGTCCTTAGAAATCAGGTTGATGACGTCCATGCGGAAGCCGTCCACGCCCTTGTCCAGCCAGAAGCGCATGATGTCGTAGACCTCTTCGCGGACCTTCGGGTTTTCCCAGTTCAGGTCGGGCTGCTTGATGGAGAAGTAGTGCAGGTAGAACTGGCCGGTCGCCTCGTCCCACTCCCATACGGAGGGGCTGAAGCAGGAAATCCAGTTGTTCGGCGGGATCGGCTTGCCGTCCTCGTCGAAGCCCTTGGGGTCGCGCCAAATGTAGTAGTCGCGGTAGGGGTTGTCCTTGGAGGAGCGTGCCTGCTTGAACCATTCGTGCTCGTCGGAGGTGTGGTTGACGACCAGGTCCATCATGAGCTTGATGCCGTGCTCGTGCGCGGTTTCGAGCAGCTTGTCGAAGTCTTCCATGGTGCCGAACTCGGTCATGATGGCACGGTAGTCGGAGATGTCGTAGCCGTTATCGTCGTTCGGGGACGCGTAGATGGGGGAGAGCCACAGCACCTGAATGCCCAGGTCGGCGAGGTACGGAATCTTCTCGGTGATACCGGGCAGGTCGCCGATGCCGTCGCCGTTGGAGTCGTTGAAGGAGCGGGGGTAAATCTGGTAGACAACGGGTTCCTGCCACCACTGGGTCTGGGTCGTCATTGTTCTTCCTTCCCTTGGTATGGATGAGTGTTGTGTGGTGCCGCTCTGCGGGCGGCTAACGTCTGATGCCCCTTTAGGACTGGCTGGTGAGGGGCGTAAGGAGGCTCTCCGGCGCCCAGCTGGAGGGGTCAATCTCTAGCAGCAGGCCGCTGTGGTCGGAGATCGCCTCGGGGGAGTTGTCACGGAAGACAACCGCGTGGGATACCACGTCGACCAGGCGGTCAGCGAAGACAAAGTCGATGCGCTTGGCATCCGTGCTACCTTCCCAGCCGGCGATTTCGCGGTGGACGGTGTTCTCGCCGTCGGTGTGCTCCGCTAGGGATCGGGTATCCACCATGCCGCTGGAGGTGACCAGCGCGTAGCCTTCATTGCTCAGATGTGCTGCGGAGTTGAAGTCGCCGCCGAGCAGTACCGGTGCGGTGCGGGCGCACTCGGCAAGCTCCTGCGAGAGGTGTGCGTATTCCTGCGCGAAGAGGGGCTCGCCGTCGAAGTCCCACCAGGACATGTGGGTGGTAGCGCACCAGAAGGTGCCCGTCTCAGTTTCGATGAGCGTTGCCTGTGCTGCGCGGCGCTGCACCTGGTGGTAGCCGTAGCCGGGGGACATATTGATGGGCTTGATACCGCGAATCGGCAGGCGCGAGAGGATAGCTACGCATTCGTCGTAACGGTCCCAACCGATGTGGGTTTCGGTGAGGGTCCACTCGTAGGTTGCGCCCATTTCGTTGAGTGCCTGCACGAGCAGCAGGGCGTAGTTGTCTTCGCGGACCGGAACGCCGGCGCCGCCGCGGTAGTTGAGGGGCTCCTTCACCACGGGGGTGGAGGTGAGCTGGTTGACTTCCTGCAACGCAATGACGTCCACCTGCTGTTCAATAATGAACTTGGCGAGGGTACGGATCTTGGCAATCTGGTGGATTTCGCACCAGCTGTGCGTATTGAGGGTGAGGAAGCGCATGTATTAAGTCCGGGGTATGTGTGAGGTTGAAGAATGATATGCGCACCGCGTATTGAGGTGGTGAGTGTTTATGCACTCTGACCTATGGGTGCACTGTTTATGCTATCGATTCTGTGCGCTAGGTAATAGGGAAAAAGTCTCATCTGCAGCAAGTATTTTTAACCAGTGCCGGGATATGTTTCAGGTTCTGAAAAACTCTTTCAAAACTCACAGTTTTGGTACCTGCGGGTAGGTATGACCTGGCATTATTAGTTCTGTCTAAAACACATTCGGCATTTAGCGCACGCAGAATATGTGGCACCCGTCTCATATACTTTCGTTTGAGGGTATAAAGATACGGTGTTGCCACCGCAGACCGGCAACGATCGCCGGCACCTGCGTCCGCTCACTCGACAACCCGAAAGGGCGTATAGCCTCATGATGGAAAAAGTACAGAGGTTCGGCTCTGCCATGCTGGCACCCGTTCTTCTCTTCGCATTCGCTGGCCTCGCGGTCGGTATTGCGATCATTGCACAGAACGGCGATCTGATCCCCCTCGCAGCTGATAAGGAAAGCGCGTGGAACCACTTCTGGTCTGTTTGGGAGTCCGGCGCATGGACCGTCTTCAACCAGATGGAACTGCTCTTCGTGATCGGTCTGCCCATTGCACTGGCAAAGACCGCTAACGCACGTGCAGTGATGGAAGCTGCAATGGTCTACCTGACCTTCAACTACTTCGTCGGCACCATGCTCAAGGTATGGGGCAAGGGCGGCACCGGTTTCTTCGACCTGGACTACACCACCGACATCTCTAAGAGCGCGGCAGGTACCGGTCTGAAGATGATTGCCGGTATCAAGACCATGGACACCGGTATCTTCGGTGCCATCATCATCTCCGCAATCGTGGTGTGGGCACACAACCGCTGGTTCGACAAGAAGCTGCCCGACTTCCTCGGTATCTTCCAGGGTTCCCAGTACGTCTACGGCGTCTGCTTCTTCCTGATGATGCCCGTGGCATTCCTGTTCTCCTGGCTGTGGCCCTACGCTCAGCACGGCATCTCCTCCCTGCAGGGCTTCTTCATCGCATCCGGCGCACTCGGCGTGTGGGTTTACACCTTCCTCGAGCGCTTCCTGATTCCGACCGGTCTGCACCACTTCATCTACTCCCCGTTCGTCTTCGGTAATGTTGTTACCCCGAACGGTATTGCTAAGGACTGGCCGACCCACCTGACCGAGTTCGCAAAGAGCGACAAGCCCCTGAAGGAACTGTTCCCCGGCGGCGGCTTCGCACTGCACGGTAACTCCAAGGTCTTCGCACCCATCGGTATCGCAGCGGCGTTCTACACCACTGCTCGTCCCGAGAAGCGCAAGGAAGTTCTCGCTCTGATGATTCCCGTCTGCCTCACCGCGATCCTGATCGGTATCACCGAGCCCCTCGAGTTCACCTTCCTGTTCCTGGCACCCCCGCTGTTCCTGGTCCACGCAATCCTGGCAGCATCCATGGCAGCAATCATGTACCAGCTGGGTCTGGTTGGTTACATGGGTGGCGGTCTGCTCGACTTCCTGTTCCAGAACTGGATCCCGCTGTGGGCAAACCACTCCGGCACCTACCTCATGCAGATCGGTGTGGGCCTGTGCTTCACTGTCCTGTACTTCCTGATCTTCCGCTTCATGATTCTGAAGTTCGACTTCAAGACCCCCGGTCGTGAAGAAGACGGCGGCGAGACCAAGCTCTACAGCAAGGCAGAGTACAAGGCAGCTAAGGCTGCTGAGAAGAACGGCGGCGCTGCTGCTGAGTCCGCTGACGGCGACCTCTACGCACCCCGTGCAGCTGGCTTCCTCGAACTGCTCGGTGGCGCAGAGAACATCACCACCGTGAACAACTGCGCAACCCGCCTGCGTGTCTCCGTTGCTGATGAGTCCCTCGTCAGCCCCTCGGATGCAGACTTCAAGAACGCAGGTGCTCTGGGCCTCGTCCGCAAGGGCAAGGCATTCCAGGTTATCGTCGGTATGGACGTTCCCCAGGTTCGCGAGCGTTTCGAGACCATGGTGAACGAAGCTAAGACCCTCTCCTAAGAGACTTCAGCTTTCAACCGCCTGACGGTATGATGCCTCATAAGGTATAGACTTCGCCGGCGGTATCGGATAACACCGATGCCGCCGGCGAAGCTGTACCCGGGCGCGTGCCTGGACACATGCCCAGCTCAAATCTGTACGAGACCCCACTCAAAGTGAGGGATGACCATCCCCACCCACCCTGGCCGATGACCCTAGAGCGTGTACTATTTATATATTGCTCACCATCGGATTCAGGAGCTTTGAGTGGATTTACAAGACGTCGTGAATGCGAACCAGCACCGGTTCAGTGAAACTGAACGGGAAATTTTGGCATTCATGCTAGAAAATGAAGAGTTCGTTGCGGAGTCAACGATCAACTCTTTGGCACATAAAACGTATACTTCGACCAGCTCAATTATTCGCCTGACGAAGAAGCTGAACTTCTCCGGATTTGCCGAGTTGAAGTACTTCATTAAGTCCTCTCTGAACCGCAGCGAACCCTTCAACCCGCGGTTCATCGAGAGTGGCCGCGAAGACATTCAGCGCACCTACGACTACCTCGAGCACATGGAACTGAGCGGACTGCTCAAGCGCATCCATGAGGCTCGCACTGTGTACTGCTTCGGTACCGGCTACGCGCAGCGCAACGCCGTGCAGGAATTTACCAAGTCCATGCAGGTATGCGGTAAGTTCTGCCAGGTCATCCCGGCACGCAATGAGTTCGAAAGCGCCATGAACAATATGACCCAGGACGACGTGGTCATCATTGTGTCCTTCTCCGGTCAGACCGAGAACATGCGCGAACACATTAAGATGCTGGCGCTACGCCGCATCCCCATGATTGCGGTGACCGCCATTGGTGTGAACTACATGTCCTCGCACGCCGAGTACTCCCTGCACTACCAGACCACCCCCACCCAGATCAGCACCCAGCGTAAGCCCTACTACTCCTTTGTTGCGCTGTCGGTGCTGCTGGACTACATCGTGCGCCGCTACATTGAATTCGTTGAGAATGAGCGCCGCGAGTCCCTGCAGGACCAGGTGGACGACGCCCTCAACGCTGGGGACGAAACCGACGCCTGACAAGGCATTACTGTGCCCGCCTGTGCCCACCTGCTTCTTCACTCACTCCTCCTGAATCCGACCGAATCCGCCTGAGACCATCTGAAAGAGACACCCTGTGACCGCAATTTTCGCGCTCATCGAAAACACCGAGAAGATGCGTAAGTACCTGTTCTGGTACCTCATGATTATCCCCGCGCTGCTACTGCTGTGGATTGCTCTGGGCGCAGCGAACTCCCAGATGGACTTCCAAGCAGCCCTGAAGATTCCCTTCTTCACCGTGGCATTCCTGAACGCCTGCCTCAGCCTGCTGCTGGGCGGCACCCTCAAGTTCGCGGGCGCGGAGAATGAACGCACCGAACGAGCCTACGCCCTGTACCTGACCATTCTGCTGGTCATCATCGGTAACCTGCCCGGCGCGATTCTGAGCTTCTTCCTCTTCCGCTCCCTGCGCTTCGGCAACCTGGAAGGCGAGCTGGCGCCCAAGTACCGTTGGGCGCTTCTGCCCGCCCTGGTCTTCTACGTACTGGTGACCGTAGTGCTGCTCGTCGCCAACATCGCAATGTGGTCGAAGTAAGCACGTAGGAAAAGACAGCAAGCACGCAGGCGCGCACTGACACCCGCCCCGCTTGAAGCACAGCATGAGGCACACCGGGCAGAGGACCCCGGAAGAACCACCATCTTCGGTGTGTACGCGCAAACGTACACCGCACTGACCCACAAGGACACTCACGACGTGAACCAGATTCCCGAGCCTACCGACGCGCAGCACGCACCCGGCACCCCGGCTGATACCGCTCAGCCCGCCGCCGCCGCGACCTCAGCAGAGGAAACCCCCGAAGTAGCCGACGAAATCAACATCGCCGAGCTGCCCGCACACCTGAACCCCGCCCACGAGGACTTCGACCCCTCGGCGGGGCTTGAGCGCTGGGCAGAACAGATGGACGTCTACACCGGCCCCGACGCGATGCTCGACTTCAACCAGGTCGACTACGTGCACATCGACCTGTCCGAGGCGAACCCCTCCGGTCTGGCACAGCTGCTCGCCGGACGCAAGACCCGCCTCTCCACGATCCTGCGCGACAAGTCGCAGCTGGAGGCGGGCATGCGCTCCGCACGCACCCTGCGCACCAAGATTTACGAGCTTGCCACCGACCACGGCCTGGACTCCGGCTACTTCGTGGCGGGTACCGCCTCCTGGCTGTCGCACGACACCCGCGAGGACGCCGCCGCCTACGAGAAGCGCTTCATCGCACCGATTCTCATGGCGCCGCTGAGCATCACCCCGCACCCGAAGGATGACGACTTCGAGCTGCGCCTCGCCGGTTCCGCACGCCTGAACCCGGCAATGGTTCGCCAGATCAAGCAGGAATACGGTATTGACCTAGGCACCATGGACGTGGCGCAGCTGGCAAACTCCATGTCTCGCCTGGACCCCGAGCCGGTTATCGAGCGTATGCGCGCCTCCGCCGGTCGTATTCCGGGCATGACCATCGAGTCGAAGTACTTCATCTCCACCTTTGCTGACCTGAAGGAAAGCCTGGGCGAGCTGCCGCACACCGCCATCACCCCGCTGGTTCGTGACCTGGCGGCACTGAAGGTTCCCGGCGTGAAGCCGCGCGAGCTCAACGCACACAACCTGCAGCAGCCCCTGGACCAGCGCGACCCGGCAGAAGAAATGCTCCTGCTGGACGCTGACGCGAACGCCCAGGAGATTATCGACACCGCGGTCAGCGGCTTCTCCTTCACTATCACTGCGGCACCCGGCACCGAGCCGTTGCGCACCGCCGTGAACATTGCATCCGCGCTGATGGGGCGCGGTAAGTCCGTGCTCGTCGTGGGCGAGAAGCGCTCTACCCTGGCTGAATTCTCGGCACTGCTCAAGCGCACCGGCATTGAGAGCCTGCGCTACGACCTGCTCGCCGAGCACGACTCCGAGGCTCAGCGCGCCGAATTCATTCGCGCCATTGTGCGCAACGAGAGTGCCGAAGAACCGAACTCCGAGGACCTGAACGAAGAGCTCGTAGCGACCCGCGCCGCCCTGCTCGACCACACCCGCGCCCTGCTGAACAAGGACTCGAACTGGCAGATTTCCGTCTACTCGGCGCTACAGCGTCTGGCTGAGCTGACCGCCTCCGAGGACGGCCCGGCAACCCGCGTGCGTTTTGACCGCCCCATGCTCGACTCGCTCATGGAGCGTGAGCAGGTGCGCGCCGACCTGGTGCGCCTGGGCGAGATTGACGGTTTTGCGTCGGCTTCGCGTACCTCCCCGTGGTACCGTGCCCGCCTGGTCAATGACGAGGAAGCCGCCGAGGCGTACGCCCTGGTCATTACCCTCAAGTCCTCCCTGCTGAACCTGCGCGAGGCGATGAACCGCACCAGCGCTATGCTGGGTCTGCGCCGCGGCCGCACCATCTCTGAGTGGGAGTCGCAGCTGGCGATTCTGATGCGCATCCGCGAGACGCTCAAGCGTTTCCGCGCGGACGTCTACGACCGTCCAGTGACCGACCTGATTGCTGCGACTGCATCCGGTTCGTGGCGCCGTGAGAACGGCATCGAGATGAGCAGTATGCAGCGTTCCCGCCTGCGCCGCGCGGCTAAGGAGTACATCCTGCCCGGCGTGAATATCGGTGACCTGCACGAGCAACTGAAGGTGGTTCAGGCGGAGCGTGCCGAGTGGATTCGCCACATTGAGGCACCCCGCACCCCGCAGATTCCGGAGAACCTGGATCAGCTGGCTGCCGCCCTGAACTCCCTGGTGTCTGAGCTGGCGGGTCTGGGCATTGTTCTGACGGACACCATCGAGGGCACCGACTTCGTGCGCACCGACCTGGATGCTCTGGATGCGCGCCTGGACGCCCTCATGGCGGACCGCGTGCTACTCATGACCCTGCCTGAGCGTGACGCCCTGACCCAAAAGCTGCGTGAGCGCGGCCTGTCGGAGCTGCTCGATGACCTGTATGCTCGTCAGGTTCCGACCGAGGTTGTTTCCGCTGAGCTGGAGCTTGCCTGGTGGCAGTCTGCCCTGGAGTTCTTGCTGCAGCATCACGAGGGTAAGCTGCTGGACGGCGACCGCCTGCGCGATACGGAGTCCCGTTTCCGCCGTGCCGACTACGCCCACATGACCAGCGCCCCGGCGCGTCTGCTGGCGAAGGTTGCGCGCGTGTGGACCGAGCGTATTGAATCCGAGCACGACCAGGCGGCGTACCTGAAGAGCCAGCTGCGCGGCTACGAGTTCGTGCTCGAGGAGCTACTGACTCACGCCCCGGTCATGGCGCGTACCCTGCTTCCGCTGTGGACCGCGAGCCCCTTCGCCCTGGCGCGCAAGGTTCCCGCATCCATGCGTTTTGACACGGTGCTGCTGCTGGATTCTGAGTCGACCCCGCTGGCGGCGAACCTGCCGGCGATTACCCGCGCCGACCAGGTGATTGCCCTGGGCGACCCGCACTCGGGTTACCCCTCGCCGTTCATCGTGTCCGCGCCGACTTTCGGTGCGCCCGAGCCGGCCGACGAGCAGCTGGACAGCACCTTCGACGTGCTCGCTACCGTACTGCCCAACCGCACCCTGGCGATGCTGCACCGCAGCATGGACCCGGTGATTCTGGACTACCTGAACCGTGAGTTCTACGGTTCGCAGCTGCATGCGGCTCCGGTGAGCCGTGCCTCCGCCCAGCCTGCCGGTTCTCTGACCGTTGAGTACATTGATACTCGCGGCAAGGTCAGCGATAACGCGAACCTGGATTCGCCCGGCGTTGAGGTGGAACGCGTCACGAACCTGGTGCTCGAGCACGCGTACCGCACCCCGGACCGTTCGCTGGCGGTTGTGACGGCTAGCCCGAAGCACGCTCAGCGTGTGGCTGAGTCGGTGCGTCACGCCCTGAGCCTGTACCCGCAGCTGGCGCCGTTCTTCGCCGCCGGTGAGGAGTCGTTCCGTGTGGTCGATTTGACCCGCGCTGAGACCCTCGAGCGCGATACCGTGATTTTCTCCCTGGGCGTAGGTCGTGCCCGCCTGGGCCAGGCGTCCTACGATTTGGGTCAGCTGTCTGCCGAACACGGTCGTCAGGGCTTTGTGGTGGCGTTGACTCGTGCCCGCCGTGCCCTGCGCATTGTCTCGTGCATTGACCCGTCGGAGCTGGATCCGCAGAAGCTGCATCATGGCGCGGTGGATTTCTACCACCTGCTGCGTGAGCATGCGGAACGTCAGGCGCGTGAAGAGGTGGAGGCGAAGGCACAGCGCGTACCCGAGACCCTGCCGCGTAACGCGTTCTTGGCGGCTGACGATGCGGACACCCCGGATCTGGGCGACTGGCTGCTCAACGATTTGGTGGCGCGCCTGCAGGCTCACGGTGTGCGTGTGACCCGCGGTGAGGGCGACATCGCTCTGATCGCGCACGCCCCGGAGAAGCTGGCTGCTGAGCCGGTGCCCGCGCTGGGTGTGGCTCCCGTGGTCTCTTCGAACCCGAGCGTTCCGGCGGCTATGCCGCTGGTGGCGTGCTCCGATGGCGAGCCGAATTACGCGCGCGCTTCGGTGCGTGAGCGTACCCGCCTGCTGCCGGAGCGTCTGAGCCGCACGGGCTGGAACTACATCACCCTGGGCACCCTGGAAGTGTTCGCTGATCCGGATGCCGTGGTGGCGCGTGTGCTGCACTACCTGGATATGGATGAGGGCGCTGAGGTTCGTGGCTAGTTATTCGTCAACGCCGAAGCCTCGCCGAGGGCACCGCCGCGTGAGCGGCGGCGGCTCGGTGAGCGGGGCTGAGCCTCTGCTGGTGGGCGTGACGACGCCTCCGGTTGCGGCTTCGGGTACCTCGTCTGCCGCGGGTGCTTTCGCGAAGAAAACCGGCGCTCAGCAACAGAACTCCCAGAAGGCGAGTTCTCAGAAAGCGGCTACTTCCACGCAGCCTCTAACCCCGGAGGAGCGTGAGCGTCTGGAATGGATGCGTCAGCAGCGCCCTCCGCACTGGGGTAACAATATCGTGTAGCGTCTTCCTGCCGGGAGTGCTTCTTAAACGCCGAGGGGCGGGGCAACCTGTGTTGCCCCGCCCCTTGTTTTGGCTGGTGTGGAACCCCGTTTAGGAGTTGCCCTTGTCGGTGCTGTAGAAGCCGGAACCCTTGAAGGTCACGCCGACGGTGTTGTAGCGCTTGCGCAGGGTTTCTTCGCCGCACTGCGGGCAGACGCGCAGCGCATCGTCGCTAAAGGACTGGCGCTGTTCAAAGACGTGGTTGCAATTCTTGCACTGGTAAACGTAGACCGGCATTTTGTCCTTCTGTATCCGTTTTCGCTGGGATGGTTTATTAACGTGGTTTGAGTGTACCGCTTTTGAAACGTTGGGAGCTATTTGCGTTTTCTTCTCAAAAAGCTATTTCTGGTTTCTTTTTGCCTTTTTCCTGAGTGATTTTGTGGGTGTGTCCCGAATATCTTTGTGCTTTTGCAGAAAGATGCGGGGTGTCAATCAGGAGTGAAACGGGCACGAGAGAATCGGGTACTTTTAGACCTGCTAACGGGTGCGGTAGATACCCTGCTCGGTGAGGATGACCGGCAGAATAGCATCCCACTGGTCGTAGGGGACAGCCTCGTAGATTTCGTCGCTGAAGACGATACCGATGCTCTGCTCCTCCAGCTGTTGTGCGCTGAGCAGGGGAATAATGCGGTCGTAGTAGCCGCCTCCCTGACCGAGGCGGTGCCCGCCGGCATCAAAGGCGAGTGCGGGGATGAGGCGCAGGTCGGCGTCGACGAAGGCGCGTTCGTCCTGTTCTTCGCCTTCGGGTTCCGGGATGCCCATGGGGCTGAGCGGATGCTCGACGGCAGGATCCCAGTGCACCCAGGCGAGTTTGCGACCGGGGCGTACGACGGGCACGAGGATGCGGTGTCCGTCCTTGTGCAGGCGGGTTAGTGCTTCGATGATGGGCGGCTCGGACTTGGTGGGCAGGTACGCCGCAATGGTGCCGGGGGAGTGGAGCCGCTGCGCGACCGCCTCGAGGATGTGGGCGGTGAAGAGCTCCTGCATCTGCTGCTGACCGCGTTCGCCGCGGTGGCTGCGCGCGGTGAGGCGGCGCGGGCGGATCTGGGAGCGGAGAATGTCTTTGTCCAGGGAGATGTCGTCTGGGCTGGCGCCGGCGTCGGAGTTGCTGGCGGCGGGTGCGGTGTTGAGGTGCATGGTGTGTCCCATCGTCGTTGCGGGTTGCGGGTGAAGGGGGAGCGTCCCGTAGAGGGAAGGGAGATGTGTTATTCCCGGGCTGAGAGGTATCCGCGAGTAAGGACGAAAACATCCTTGTAGGCTACGAAAATACCCGATTCTGCCGGGGCTGTAGATTCCACTTTTTAGTATAGGGTTTGAGAAAAATAGCGCTGAGTTCTGCGGGGCGCATTTTCTTTGCACGTCGAAGAATGTACTTGCGCGGATATGCAGTTAGTCACGTTGAAGATTTTTTCATGTCATAGTCGCGATAAATCGCCTTAAGTACTTTACAACTTAGGGTATTCTTGTGGCATGGCTACTGAAATTAAGTCTGTTACTAAGGCAGTTATTCCTGCTGCTGGTCTGGGCACCCGATTCCTGCCCGCAACGAAGGCAACCCCCAAGGAAATGCTCCCCGTCGTTGATCGCCCCGCGATTCAGTACGTGGTGGAGGAAGCAATCCGTGCCGGTCTGAACGACGTTCTGATGATTACCGGCCGTAACAAGCGTGCTCTCGAGGATCACTTCGACCGCGTTCCCGTTCTGGAGCAGCAGCTCGCTGAGCAGGGTAAGGACGCCCTGCTAGCATCTGTTGTTGAGACCAATGAGCTCGGTGGCGACCTGCACTACGTGCGTCAGGGTGACCCCAAGGGCCTGGGGCACGCTGTTCTGCGCGCAAAGCGCCACGTTGGTGACGAGGCATTCGCTGTTCTGCTCGGCGATGACCTGATTGACGAGAAGGAAGACCTGCTCTCCCGCATGGTGGAGGTTCAGGAGCGCACCGGCGGCTCCGTCGTTGCCCTGATGGAGGTTCCTCGCGAGGCTATTTCCGCTTACGGCGCAGCTGCTATTGAGGCTGTTGAGGGCGAAGACGGTTTCGTGAAGATCACCGGCCTGGTTGAGAAGCCTGCTGCTGATGAGGCTCCCTCGAACTACGCTGTGATTGGCCGTTACGTTCTGAGCTCGAAGGTCTTCGAGGTTCTGGAGAACACCGCTCCGGGCCGCGGCGGCGAGATTCAGCTGACCGACGCTCTGCAGACCCTGGCTCAGGGCGAGGGTGAAGGCGAAGGCGTCTACGGTGTGGTCTTCTCCGGCCGCCGTTTCGACACCGGTGACAAGCTGTCTTACCTGAAGGCAAACGTTATTCTTGCTGCTGAGCGTCCCGAGTTCGGTGACGACCTGCGCGCATGGCTGAAGGACTTTGTTGCAGAGAACTGCTAATTACTCTGCATCCGCTCTCTGATGAGGGCAACCGATAAATACCAACCACGCTGAGGAAGGCGTTCTTTCCGGTGGGGCGTTTTAGCCCCCATGGGAGGGCGCCTTCCTTTGCGTCGTTCGTGTCCGTTATGCGTGTGGCGTGCTGCTGGGTGAGGGTCCAGAGTGTGTCTTGTGCAGGGACGCGACGACGTCGTAGTGCGCATATTCCTTCTGGGGTATATGCGCATATCCAGCCCGATTCTTGCCGCTTATGGAAAGCATCGGGAATATAAGGGTATGATTAAAGTCTAGGGATAAAGGGACGATAGAGGGCGACCTGATATGACGCTGTTGAACACCTCGGGTGTGTTGGTAATTCTGACCGTGATTTTGCTGCTGTGGTTTGTGCCCAGGAGCCTGCGTCGCGCGCCCGCTGGTCCTTCCGTGGAGCCCGAGCGTCCCTTGATTAGTGCCGAGCGTACTGCGGAGGATATTCTCGCCTCCGCTGGCGTGCTGTTGAATGAGTCGGAGGCGTACCAGTCTTCCGATCACGCGGTGGCGCCGGGTACTTCTCTGCCTTCTTCTGCTCTTCCGCAGGCTTCTTCCCGTTCCTCCCACGCTGTAGAGGATGCCGTTCAGCCTGCCCCGGATACGGCTTCTATTTCGCAGATTCGCGATTCTTCCCCGACTGCTCCCTACACCGATGAAATTCCGGTGGTGGAGGAGCCGAAGCCCTCGCCGCTGTCCTACTTTGATACCTCGAGCCCGAGCGGTATCGCCCTGCTGGTTGCAGCTGGTCTGGGCGTGCTTGCCCTGGTGACCGGTCTTCTGGCGCTCTTTGGTGTTCTGGCGTGGGGTTGGGCTGTTCTCTTCCTGATTCTTGCTGGCGGCGCATGGGCTGTGAGTCGTTTTGGTCTGCTGGAGTCTGTCTCTAACCAGGTCAAGGCGAGCCGCGATGAGCGCCGCGCCAAGGCAGAAGCAGAAGATGCCGAGGGTACTGACGCTGAGGCGTACGAAGAGTCCGACGGCGAAGAAGCTTACGATGACGCTTCCGAGTCGGTAGAGGACTCGGCTGCCGAGGGCTCAGATTCTGAAGCTACTGAAGAGCCTGAGGCTCGCCCCGCAACCCGTGAGGCAGCTGCCTGTAAGCCGGTGCGCGGTGTGAACCGCGAGGCGGCACGCCCGAGCCGCGCGCACATTGCGGTGGACTCCTCTGAAGAGGCACACCAGGCAGAAGCAGCTCAGGCAGAAGCGCCTGCAACATCTGAGTCTTCTCACGCTGCCCGTCCCGTACCTGCTCGTTCTGCCGCCGCTCGTTCGGCGGAGGCGTCCGCGGGTCACCGTCAGGAGCGCCGCCAGCAGCGTCCAAGCCGCTTCCAGCCGATTCGCCGCGGAAGCGTGCTCTTTGACCAGGAGAGCGGTTCTGCTGCTTCCTCCACTGCACCACGTACTGCGGCGCAGCCTCAGCAGGTAGCGCAGGCTCCGGTTGCTCCGGTTACTCCGAGCCAGCCCGTACAGTCCCAGCCTGTTCAGCCCCAGCGCACTCAGTCCGTGCCCTCTGCTCAGCCCGTACAGTCCCAGCCTGTTCAGCCC
>NZ_KV808297.1:421244-448934 GCF_001812205.1 Rothia sp. HMSC069C10 | reverse complement strand
CCGTACAGTCCCAGCCTGTTCAGCCCCAGCCTGTTCAGTCCCAGCGCGCTCAGCGTGTGCCGTCTGCTCAGCCCGCACAGCCTGCTCAGCCGGTAGCACCTCAGTCTACCCAGGCGCCTGCCGCTCAGCAGCAGACTCCCGCGCAGCAGTCGGCTATTCAGCCGGCCCAGCCGGTGGCTCGCCAGGCGCTACGTGATGGTTCGCCCGTCCGCCAGGCACCTGCTGCACCTGCTGCTCAGGCTCCCGCTCAGCCGATTCCCGAAGAGATTCCTCTGCCGGACGTCCTGGATGATTCCGAGTTCGATGCACTGGATATCGCCTCGTTGAACAATCCGGCGCTCTCGACCGGCGCTACTGTGACCGGTGGTGTCCGTTCCACGAACCGTCACCCCGGTGCTGGCTCCTCCTTTGAGGCAGTGAGCAACACCTGGAACCCGGTTCAGCTGCCCAAGCCGCTGAGCGCTCTGCACCGTCAGGACAAGAACCAGGGTAAGAAGTAGACCTTGTTCTAGATATGCATAAAACCCCGACAGTTCGTACTGTCGGGGTTTTGTTTTGCTGGGAATGTGCCTCGGGAAAGGAACGATAAAAAGAAAAGGAACCCCGTCCATGGGGTTCCTTTTCCAGCATCACACACAGGAAGAAAGTCTTCTAGACCGATTAGGAAGGCCTTCCCACAAGGCCTGCCCTATTCGGTAATAAAAATATATCCTAATTCATTCACGGGTGACAAACTGAAAATAGCGACACCCTGTCAATAAACTAAGGTTGACCTAAGTAAAATCCGCGCCATTGCAGGCGAAACGGGGCGATACCCCTCCCAGAAAAAAGTTTAAAAAAATTTTTGAGCCCCTCCGGTACCTGAACAAGAAGCCTCGAAACGGGTCAATATTGCTGGTCCGTGAGAGAATATCCGGGTGAAAGAATGGTTTAACACACTTCCGTTTGAGGTTGCCCTACTCTTCATGTGGGTGGTCGGCATTGTCCGCACCAGCATCGTCTACGCCCTCGGAGCGCTTGCCGCTGAGGGTGGCTCCCGCCTCGCCCGCATCCGCAACGCGATGAACAGCCCGCTCTACCGCAAGGCCCGCGCCTTCATCAACCGGTGGGGCGTTATCGCCGTGCCTCTCTGCTTTTTGACTGTGGGCCTGCAGACCGCCGTCATCATCACGACCGGTTTCACGAAAATGCCGCTGCGCCGCTGGGTGCCCGCCATGCTCGCCGGAACTTTCATGTGGGCGTGTATTTACACCACCATCGGCTTCGCAATTCTTGCGGCCCTCGGCCTGGAGCCGTGGATGTTCCCGCTCGCCCTTGCCATTGTTATCACGGTGCTGGTCATTGTGACTCAGCTGCGCGAACGCCGCATTAACCGCGAAACCGTTGAGAACACTGCGGATAACATCGCCGAGAACTAGTCCTACCTTCAGCGGGGGATAGGTGCACTATCTCGCCGGGTTGAGGCCACTCACCTACCCTCAATGCCCCCGCCCAAGATGTGCTAGCGTGGAGGGATGAGTTCATCCGCATCCTCCACCGCAGGCACCCCCGAAGAGCAGCCCGTCAACGACTCTGCCCTCACCGCAATCGACCCCGAGCAGAACGCGCCCGAAAACGCTACCGACCAGGTAGAAAGCGAAGCTCCCACCCGCGTGTACCTGCACCCCGAGCAGCTGGCAATGATTCAGACTCCGGAGGCTCTGCCCATCCCCGTGCTGCAACGCTCCGTGCTGCGCGTTAGCTACGTGCCGGCGATTATGCCCGGCAAGTGGTTCAACCGCTGGCATGAGCGTTACGGTGACCGCGTGCAGCTGGCGGAGGTTCCCGTGCGTGAGGCGCGCGGCCTGGACTCCCTGCATCAGGACCTGTGCCTGATTGATCCTGCCCTTGAATCGGCGGCAGAGGGAGAAAACGCTGCCGAGGCGCCCGCCGAGGCTACCGATCACGCCCCGGTACCCGTCGTTGAGGTGCCCGAGAACCCCTTCGCACACATGAGCATTGTGCGCCCCGACCGCGAACCGGCAAGCACCGACGGCGAGAAGTACCACAGCATCCGCCTCTACGAGGAGCTGCCCGTGGTCATTCTGCCCGTGGACCACGTGCTCACCGTGCTCGATGAGGTGCCCGTGGAGGAGCTTGCCGAGGAGTTCCTGCTGCAGCCCGCCTCCGATATTCCCGCTTATGAGGAAGTCTCTCGCGCATGGCGTGAGAGTGCCGGCCGCATCGTGCCCGAGGGCCTGACCGATAAGGAAACCATCGAACTGGTTGCCGCCGGTGTGGGCCTGTACATTGTGCCCATGTCCATCGCGCGTTTCTACCACCGCAAGGACCTCACCTACCGCCCGGTCGCGGGTCTGGACACCTACCCGGTGCACCTGGTGTGGCCGCGTGCCCCCAAGGGTGAGCCGCGCAGCGAAGAGCTCGAGGCGCTCCTGCAGGACTTCATCGGTATTGTGCGCGGACGCACCGCAACCAGCGACCGCGGTAGCGAAACCCGACAGGCACGCGCCGAACGCGTCGCAGCCGAAAAAGCAAAGGCAAAAGCGAAGGCTCGAGCCGCCAACGCACGCCGTGAAGCACGCGATAAGAAGCGTGCCAACGCCAAGAAAAACGGCAACGCACGCCAGCACGCTCGACAGTCCGCCAAAGCCGCCAGCGCACGCCGCGGTAAGAAACGCTAAAGAACGATAGACGGTAAAATCGAACCATGGCATTAGCAATGGAAACCCGACCCGCAGCCTACGCAGTCATCATCGAGCAGGGCAAGCTGCTCATGACTCGTTGGGTGCCCGAAGACCGCGCGCTCAGCCCCCTCTGGTCCCTGCCCGGTGGCGGCATGGAACCCGGCGAGCAGGCTGACGAAACCGCGCTGAGGGAAACCCTCGAAGAGACCGGCTACAGCGTCGCCATTGAAGACATTCTGGGCGTGCACGCCGGACACTTCCCCGTGCGCTCGACCCAGAAGGACCCGCAGGCGCTGCCTTTCTGCGCCCTGCGGGTGGTTTTCCGTGCCCACATTGTCACCGGCGAACTGCGCCACGAGGTCAACGGCTCCTCCGACACGGCACGCTGGGTGCCCATCGCAGAGCTGGATACCATCCGCTACGGCACCCTCATCGACGAGGTCGCCTCCATGATGGGCTACTCCAACGCCGCCAGCTGGGCACGCGAATACCGCGAATTTCTTGCCGACGAAAACGCACGGAAGCTTCCCTAATGAACCGACTAACCCTCACCCGCCGTGCGGCGCTCACCTCCCTGGCGCTCATGCCGCTGCTCGCCGCCTGCCGGAATAATGACGCAACCCCGCAGGTGGACCCTTCCGCATCAAGCTACGGCACTCTGCGCATCGGCTACGGTGCTCTGCGTGAGATGCGCGCCGTAGCGCACGTGTACGCACGCGCCCTGCGACAGGTCGGCTACACCGTCGAACTTGTTGACACCGATAACAGCCGCGCCGCCGCCCTGCGCGGGCTCATGGTTCCTTCGGCTAATTCCGCCACCCCTACCGCTACTCTGCCCGACGACGAGGCAACCGGTAGCACCACTGCCGCGGCCCTTGAATCGTTGGACCTGGTCATCGACTACAGCGGCGACCTGCTGCTCTACCTGACCGACGACGGCAAAATTAGCCCCGCCGCCGCACAGAACGAACGTATCGCCGCCTCCGTGAGTGCCTCCGCTCAAGCCGCAGGCGTGACCCTGCCCCCGGCAGCTACCCCCACCGCGGAGGAGAGCGCCGCCTCCGCGCATGCTACGGACGGCACCGCGAGCCCCACCGCAAGCTCCACCCGCTCCGCAGACCCCATCAACCTGCGCGCCATGAGCACCACCGACATGACCAACGCCATCTCGCGCATCCTGCCCGAAGAGCTCATGCTTCTCAACGGTGCTAGCGCCACCAACAAGGATGTGCTGGTCACTACCCGCGCCGTGAGCGCCCGCCACAAGCTCAACTCCCTCGCGAACCTGCGTGAGGTGCAGTCTTCTCTGGCGTTCTCCATCCCGGCAGGGTACTCCAGCGGCACCTACGGTGTGGATTCTTTGCGTAGCCTCTACCGCTACCGCGTGCATGACCCGAAGATTCAGGACGACCCCGCCGAGCGCGTCAACGCCCTCACCGCAGACACCGTGCAGGTGACCCTGCTGCACAGCAGCGACTCCGCGATTGAAGAGAATCGCCTGGTCACCCTGGAAGACCCCTCGACGGCGCTTTTGCAGCAGCAACTGGTGCCCATTATCCGCCGTACCCTGCCAGATAGCGCCCGGACGGCAATTAACCGCGTATCATCTACATTAGACACGGGTAACCTCTCGTTCCTGTTGCGTCTGACTAGCGGTTCCAACCCCATCGCAGATGATGACGCAGCACAATTCATTTTGGATCACCCTAGAAAGTAAATCATCATGACGAAGTACCGTCAGTCCTCAAAGTTGAGCAACGTCCTGTACGACATCCGCGGCCCTATTCTGGATGAAGCCAATCGCATGGAAGCGATGGGCCACCGCATCCTCAAGCTGAACATTGGTAACCCCGCACCCTTCGGCTTTGAGGCGCCGGATGCCATCATGATGGATATCATTCGTCACCTGCCCGAAACTCAGGGCTACTCTGACTCCCGCGGCCTCTACTCGGCACGTACCGCCATTGTGCACCACTACCAGAACCGCGGCATCATGAACCTCGACACCGAATCTATCTACTTGGGTAACGGTGTGTCTGAGCTGATCCCGATGACCCTGCAGGCACTGTGCGAGACCGGCGACGAAATCCTGGTCCCCATGCCCGACTACCCGCTGTGGACCGCAGCTACCGCGCTGGTCGGCGGCAAGCCCGTGCACTACCTCTGCGATGAGGAAAACAACTGGTACCCGGACATCGAAGACATTAAGTCGAAGATTACCGAGCGTACCAAGGGCATCGTGGTTATTAACCCGAACAACCCCACCGGTGCCGTCTACCCGCGTTCCGTGCTTAAGCAGATTGTGGATGTGGCACGCGAACACGGTCTGGTCGTGTTCTCTGATGAGATTTACGAAAAGATTACCTACGATGGCGCAGAGGCCATCAACATGGCGACCCTCACCGGCGACGACGTGCTCTGCCTGACCTTCTCCGGTCTGTCCAAGGCGTACCGCGTCTGCGGTTACCGCGCAGGCTGGGTTGCTATCACCGGCCCGAAGAAGGACGCAGCAAGCTACCTGGAAGGCATTCACCTGCTCGCCTCCATGCGCCTGTGCTCCAACGTTCCGGCACAGCACGCAATCCAGACCGCGCTCGGCGGCTACCAGTCCATCAACGAGCTGATCGTTCCCGGCGGCCGCCTGTACGAGCAGCGCACCCTGGCACACAAGATGCTCAACGAGATTGACGGCATCAGCTGCACCAGCGCGGACGGCGCGCTCTACCTGTTCCCGAAGATTGATATTGAGCGCTTCGACATTACCGACGACGAGCAGTTCGCCCTAGATCTGCTCAAGAGCCAGAAGATTCTCTTCAGCCACGGCCGCGCGTTCAACTGGAAGGACCCGGACCACTTCCGCCTGGTGTTCCTGCCCGATACTCAGACCCTCACCAGCGCCCTGGAGCGTCTGGGTAACTTCATGGCTGACTACAAGCAGAAGCACTAGTACTCCCGCTTCTGCCTTGTAACAGACGAAAATAGCCTGCCCCGCAGTTCTGATGAGCTGCGGGGCAGGCTATTTTGTTGGTTGGCGGATGCGCCAGAGCGGGTGCTGGAAACGGCTTTAGTTCGCCGCAGGCTCCTGACCGCTCTGTGCACCTGCCTGTGCGCCGCGTGCCGCGTTCAGGCGCTCCTGCGCGCCCTGCAGCCACGCCTCGCAGCGGGCGGCAAGCGCCTCGCCACGCTCCCACAGGGCGATAGAGGTCTCCAGGTCACTGGCGCCGGACTCCAGCTGGCGCACGACCTGCTCCAGCTCGGCGCGCGCCTGCTCGTAGCCGAGGGTTTCGACGGGGGCGCCCAGCTCGGCGCTGTTGAAGCTAATGTTCTCGCTCATTGAGGAACCTTTCAGAGGTAAAAACTTGGGGTAAAACTTTAGGGGTATTGAGGTTTAGGAGATGTTCGAGGGATCCGTGGAGGTCACGGTCGCCTGCGCCGAACCGGTCGCCGCGCGCACCGTAATCTGCTCGCTCTCGCTCAGCGCCGAAGCGTCACGCACAATAGCGCCCGCGGCATCCTGAACGATGGAGTAGCCGCGGTTCAGCGTCTGCGCAGGAGAGAGCGAACGCACCCGCGCCAACGTGTGCGACAGGGTCGCCGACTCACGCTCCAGGCGGTGCTGCACCGAACGGTGGGCGCGCTCGCGCAGCTGGCTCAGCTCCTCCACACGCATGAGCAGGGAGGACTCCGGGTGGGTGAGCACCGGGCGGCTGCGTAGCTGGGCAATGTAGTTCATCTGCATGCCCACGTAGCCGAGCACCGCACGGTCCAGGCGGGCGCGCGCCTCGGTGATGCGGGCGGTTTCCTCCGAAATATCGGGCACAATGCGCTTACCCGCATCGGTTGGGGTGGAGGCGCGCAGGTCAGCGACCGCGTCGAGGATGGGGGAGTCAGCCTCGTGACCGATTGCCGAGACCACGGGGGTGGTGGCTGCCGCGACGGCGCGGATGAGCGCCTCCTCAGAGAAGGGGAGCAGGTCCTCGAAGGAGCCGCCGCCTCGGGCGATGACGATGACGTCAACCTCCGGGTGAGCGTCTAGCTCGGCGAGAGCGGCAATGACCTCAGCCGCCGCACCTTCACCCTGAACGCGGGTGTTGCGCACCTCGAAAGTCACGCCGGGCCAGCGCAGGGAAGCGTTACGGATGACGTCCTTCTCAGCGTCAGAATCGCGACCGGTAATCAGACCCACACGGTTGGGCAACATGGGCAGCGGCTTCTTCCGCGCGTCAGAGAACAGCCCCTCGGCGGCGAGAGCCTCACGCAGACGCTGCAGCTGCTCGTGCAGGTTGCCGGTGCCGACCGCGTACACTTCCTTGCCGATGAGCGAGAGTTTGCCGTTCTTCCACAGGCTCGGCTTGGCGCGAGTGACGATGCGAGCGCCCACGGTCACATCAGCTGCCAGACCGCTACCGGCACGCCCGAAGAGCGCGAGGGTGAAGGAGAAGTCTTCGTTGAGGTCCTTGAGCTCCATGAAGACGTTGCCGCCGCGGCCGTTGAGGGAGGCGACCTGCGCCTCCACCCAGAGCTCGGGAACCTTGTCTACGTAGTTTTTGAGGTTCTGCGCGAGCAAGGCGAGGGGCCAGGGGTTGGTGGCGGTGGTTTCCTGAGACTTCCCGGGAAGCTGCCGCTCGTGCACGGGCGGCACCACGAGTGCGGGTGCCGGCTGCGCTGCGGAGGGGTTGTAGAAGTTCATACCCTCTATTGTCCCTGATTGGTTGGTTATGCGCCTGCCCACAGGTCAGCCGAGCGAATCGGGGTATCTTGCACGCAGTGCAGGTGGAACTTAGCTTCTGGCGCATTCGGCGGGTCTGAATCGGCTTTGAACAGTGTGAGCGGGTACCCTAGGCTCATGCGCTCACCCGATCAGTCAGAAGACCAGAACAATGCCCTCAACACCGCCGCAGCTTCGTCTGCGGCGGGTACGGGCGCGCAAAACTACCCGGCGGATGCGACCCGAGTCGTCGGCACCCGGATCACCCGCACGGATGGCTACTACACGGACGGCCACTACACGGCGGATGAAGACACCACCCTGCTACAGCCCACCCGCACGCTCGGCCACGGGACAGCCCCCACCAAAGCTGAATTGCAGGCTGCCCCGGAGCCTCCCTTCGCGGCAGGTTTGCGCAGGTTCCTGACCGTTGTACTGTGCGCCCTGGCCCTGGTGACCGGTCTGGGCGCAACCACGGGCGCCTGGGTGAACTCAAAGCTCATGTCAGAGCGCGGTTTCTCACAGATTTCCTCCAACCTGGCGGAGGATTCGCAGCTTGCCTCGCGCATCGCTGACGGCGCGGTCGAAGACCTCATGAACTCCGAGGCTATGACAACCTTCCTCGACGGCACCAAAGAAAGCGGCTTATACTCCATTCTTGTAAAGCCGACACAAGACGGTATACGTTCCCTGCTCAACCGTTCCGCGGCTGAGCTGTCAAAAACTGAAGAATATCGAAGCCTCTGGAAGGAAGTTGCCGAGGAAACTCGCCGTTACAACCTTGAACACCAGGACGGCCCCGCCGTCATTGTGCTCACCCCCTTCTACCGTGCGCTGGATGCGAAGGTCGGCTCTATCGGCTCCTTCGACCCGGACCTGACGAAGCTCGGCCCTGAAACCCTCAACATTGACCGGGTGAAGGACGGCAACAGCCAGCAGGACCAGCAGGAGTGGTTCCTGCACGCCGGCATTAACCGCGCCGCCGCGCTGGGCAAGTCCACCGTGCCGCTGACCATCATCTCGGTGCTGAGCCTACTGCTGGCTACGTTGCTGGCACCCAGGCACCGCATCCTGGTACCGGTGGTCACGGCTCTGCTCTACGCCCTACTGTGTTGGGGCGCGGCAGCCTGGTTCGGCGGCCAAACCCCTGAATCCCTGGGAATTACCAGCCACAGCACCGCCGGAACGGCGCTGATTACCGGGATATGGAACCAGCTCGCACCGTCACTGACCGGGCATCTGGAGGCGGCGGCAAGCTACGGGCTGGTCCTGGCAATCCTCGCCCTGCTGCTCGGTATCCTGATTCGCCTCACCGCCCTGGGCCGTAGCCCTGCGAGCGGTGCCACAGTCATCACACACTAAAAGTCCGAACAACGTAGGATAGTAACCATGTCCACTGAAACTATTGCCCTGGGCCTGCCGCCCGTACCCCGCGAGCGCCGCAGCCGCGCCGACGTTGAAGCCGCCGCACCCGTCACCGGTGAGAAGAAAGTCCTGCTCGCCACCCCGCGCGGTTACTGCGCGGGCGTTGACCGTGCCGTGATTGCTGTTGAGAAGGCGCTGGAGCACTACGGCGCGCCCGTCTACGTGCGCAAGCAGATTGTGCACAACCGCCACGTGGTGGAGACCCTGGAGAAGCAGGGCGCTATCTTCGTTGATGAAGTGGACGAAGTCCCCGAAGGTTCCGTGACCGTGTTCTCGGCGCACGGCGTGTCCCCGGCGGTGGTTTCCGCAGCCGGCGACCGCTCCCTGAACACCATTGACGCGACCTGCCCGCTGGTGAACAAGGTGCACCGCGAGGCTGTGCGCTTCGCCAAGCAGGACTACGACATCCTGCTCATCGGTCACACCGGCCACGAAGAGGTCGAGGGTACCGCCGGTGAGGCGCCCGAGCACATCCAGATCGTGAACTCGCCCGAGGAAGTGGATCAGGTAACGGTCCGCGACCCCGAGAAGGTTGTGTGGATTTCTCAGACCACCCTGTCCGTGGATGAGACCCTGGAAACCGTGGCGCGTCTGCGTGAGCGTTTCCCGTCCCTGCAAGATCCGCCCTCGGACGACATCTGCTACGCAACCTCCAACCGCCAGGGCGCTATCAAGGAGATTGCTCCGCGCGCAGACCTGGTCATCGTGGTGGGTTCGGCGAACTCCTCGAACTCCGTGCGCCTGAAGGAAGTAGCACTCGAATACGGCGCTAAGCGTGCCGAGCGTGTGGACTTCGCACACCAGGTGGACGAGTCCTGGTTCGAGGGTGTGGCGACCGTGGGCCTGACCTCCGGCGCGTCCGTGCCCGAGGTTCTGGTTCAGGAGGTACTGGCCCTGCTCGCCGAGTACGGCTACAACACCATCGAAGAGGTGGAGACCGCGAAGGAAGACATTCTCTTCTCCCTGCCGAAGGAACTGCGTTCCGCCCTGAAGAACGATGAGAACGTAGGCCGCCAGCTCGGTGGCCGCGGCGCTAAGCCGACTCGCTAAATTCTTATACTTACGACCCCGTGTCCTCTTCCCCGTGTGGGGAGAAGATGCGGGGTTTTTGCGTCTGATGTGCGGGATGCACGGGTAGGGACGCTTGCGCAGCTTCGCGTAACCGGCTACCTCCGCAGCTTTACGGTCTCGCTACGCGGGGTTTTTCGTGCCTGAGGATGCACGGTTTGGGGCAGCAGCGGCATGCGCCGGTTTCCGCTACGCGGGGGAATGCCCCCTCTGCGGCGCCCCAACAACGATTGGCACAGGCGCCTTGAGGACGGAGCCCCCGCTTCGCGTAACGGGCCGCGACGCTCGCATATCCTCAACTCATGACATTTGTCATGGGCAGCTCATGACACTCTGTACCGCACCGGTGCGAAAACCGGCGGTGTAATAGAAACATGAACACCGCAGCACTTCAGAATAGCAAGCAAAACACCGCAGAAACCGTTATTTCCGCCCGCTCCCTCCGCCAGGTTTTCTCCACCCGCGCGGCAGGCACCGTGGTCGCCGTCAACTCGATTGACCTGACCGTCAAGCGCGGCGAAATCATCGCACTGCTCGGCCCCAACGGCGCCGGCAAGACCACCCTCATCGACATGATTCTTGGTCTGACCCAGCCCAGCGGCGGCGAGTTGAGCGTCTTCGGTCGCAACGCCTCCGAGGCGGCACGCGCCGGTCTACTCGGTGCGGTTCAGCAGACCGGTGGCCTGCTCAAGGACCTGACGATTCGCGCCACGGTTGAGATGATTGCGGCGCTGTACCCCAAGCCTATTGACGTGGATGAGGTACTCGCCGGCGCCGACCTGGCCGAGATTGCTAAGCGTAAGGTCGGCAAGTGCTCGGGCGGTCAGCAACAGCGTCTGCGTTACGCCCTGGCGACCATGCACTCGCCGGAACTGCTGATCCTGGACGAGCCGACCGCCGGCATGGACGTGAATGCGCGCCGCACCTTCTGGGAGCGCATGGAAGCCATCGCCGAGCGTGGAACGACCATTCTTTTTGCGACGCACTACCTGGAAGAAGCACAGAACTTCGCCCAGCGCATCGTGCTCATGGAATCCGGCTCCATCATCGCTGACGGCTCCTCCGACGAGATCCGCGCCCTGACCGGCCACCGCCACCTTTCCTTCCTCGCACCCGCACCCATCACCGACCTGGATGTGCCGGTCGAGGTGACCGAAGAGTCCGGCGGGTACCGCCACCGCATCTCCGTACTGGAGATTGAGCAGGTACTGCGCACTCTGCTGAACAACTACAGCATCAGCGACCTGGAGGTCACCAAGCCCTCCCTGGACGAGTCCTTCACCCTGCTGACCGAGCAGGCCGCCGCCTCCAAGGCAACTGAAGCCTAAACACTAGACCGCCTCAACACCACACGCCGCCGCTACACACCTCAAGGAAAACATCATGCTCCGCTACGCACTCTACGACATCCGCGCTTCTATTCTCTCGACCGACCGTTTCTTCTTCGGCGTGGCACTGCCCATCGTCTTCTTCCTGCTCTTTGGCGCGATGCAGGACTACTCCTCCCAGCAGATGGGCGACGGCAACGTAGCGGCCTACGTCATGATTGGCATGGCGCTGTACGGTGCTGTGCAGAACACCGTGGCGATTAGCGGCAGCACCGTCACCGAGCTCTCCAGCGGCTGGAACCGCCAGCTGGCGCTGACCCCGCTGACCACCGGCAAGTACCTGGGCGCGAAGGCGCTGACCGCCCTGGTGATTTCTGCGGTGCCGGTGATTGCGGTGAACATTGTGGGCATGTTCACCGGTGTTGAAATCCCCGTGAACCAGCAGCTTGCAGCCGGCGCGCTGACGGTGCTGTGCGGTCTGGTGTTCGCCTTCTACGGCATCATGATGGGTCTGCTGATTCGTAACGAGAACGCCGTGTCCATTGCGAACGGTCTGCTGGTGATTATGAGCTTCTTCGGTACCGTGTTCTCCCCGCTGAGCACCGACCTGCTGAAGTACGCCCGCTTCACCCCGCTGTACGGTGCTGCCGAGATTGCCCGCTACCCCTTCGCCGCAGGTCAGACCATTATTCTGGGTGGTGAGGACTGGTTCGTGACCGAGCCGCTCTGGTACGCCGTAGTGAGCCTCATCGTGTGGGCGGCTATCTTCCTGGGTGTTTCTGCCCTGCTGATGCGCCGCGCAACCCGCCGCTAAGAGCTTCTTTCCGCCGCAGCCTTGAATCCCGAGGCTGCGGCGGAAGCCGTATCCACTCGCACCGAACCCACGCTGTACCCGTTGAAGCCGCCGCACCGGTGATATCTGCACCCGCGGCACCCGCACGTTAGGCTAGAACCATGACCGAAACCCACACCCACCCGAACGAACACCCCCACGCAGAGAACGAGACGGCACCCTCCGCTGCGAAGCGCACCCTGGGCAAGAACCGCTTCCGCTTCCTCTACCGTGAACGCCGCGGCAACGTGAACTGGCTGGCGCTGGGCTTCAGCGCCCCGTGGCTGGTGTTTCTGCTCATGCCGCTGGACAGCTTCCTCACCACCCCGGAGTTGGGGCCGGTGCGCTGGGCCGGTGTGGCGCTGGTGGCGCTGTTCGCGGTGGTGAACTGCTCGGCGTACGCGGTGCCGTGGCTGGTGCCGGTCGCCTCCACGGTGCGCCGAAGCGTCATCTGGACGGCACTGATGATTCTGCCGTTGGTAGGTATGGCGGTGTTGACCCCGAGTGACATACACGTAATTCTGCTGGGCTTCGGTATGTACTTTGTGGCGTTCTGGATTTTTGGCACGATTGCCCCGTACCGCCTGCGCTTGGGTGTAGCGGCGACGATTGCCCTGGCCTGCTGGCTAATTTTTATGGCGAGCATCGGCTTTGATGTCACCGCGCGCGGTGGTATGGCCCTCTTTATCGGTGCGCCGATGGTGGGTATGCTGGGCTTCTCCTACCTGATCGAGCTGGGTGAACGCGCGGACGTAGCGCGCGCCTCGCTGGCTCTCTCCGAGGAACGTGAAGAGATTGCCCGCGATGTGCACGACGTGCTGGGTCACTCCCTGACCGTCATCACCCTCAAAGCGGAGCTGGCGCAGCGCCTGCTGGAGATTGACCCCGCCCGCGCCGGTGCGGAGATGGAAGCGATCGCGCAGCTGTCCCGCGCATCCCTGGCGGAGGTTCGCTCAACCGTGACGCGCCTGCGTGTGCCCGACTTCTCGGGTGAGATTGAGGGTGCGGGTCGTGCCTTGCAGACCGCCGGTATTCGCGCCGAACTGCCGGAGGCTCAGAACGCGCTCGCGGTGGCCGGTGTGAACGCGAAGCTGTTCTCCTGGGTTCTGCGTGAGGCGGTCACGAACATGGTGCGCCACTCGGGTGCGAACGCGGCGCGAGTGCGTCTGAGCGCAACCGGTCTGGACATCCTCGATAACGGCGTGGGTGTGGGTGATGCCCGCGGTAACGGTCTGACGGGCATGACTCAGCGTGTGGCGGCCTCCGGCGGTAGCGTGGTGATTGAGGCGGCGCCCGAGCAGTGGCTGGCGGAGAACCCCGGCGGTGGGGTGGGTACGCGCATCCGTGTGAGCATGGACGGCGACACCTCACTGCTGTAAATAGGTGCTGTAGATTGTGGAACTTGGCGCCGCGCCCTGGACGGGGGAGCTACCCGCCCCTGTATTGTGGTGGTAGACAACCTCACGCGGTTGTTCCGCCCGCCGTGATCACCCCGTCTTCAGCCCTGGGAGGCTCCCATGATTCGTGTTCTGCTCGCTGACGATCAGCAGCTCATCCGTGAGGCCCTTGCCGCCCTGTTGGGCCTGGAGGTTGACCTGCAGATTGTGGGTCAGGTCGGTAGCGGTGATGAGGTGTTGGGTGCTGTCGCCCTATTGAAGCCGGACGTGGTGCTGCTGGATGTGCAGATGCCCGGTACTTTGCTGGCTGATGGTATTGAGGCAGCTGCGGCGTTGCGTGATGCGGGTGCTTTGAGTGAGTCGGGTGAGCCGGTGCGTACGCTGATTGTGACGACGTTTGGCCGCCCGGGCTATGTGCGCCGCGCCCTGGAGGCTGGTGCGAGTGGTTTCGTGGTGAAGGATACGGGTGCTCGCCAGTTGGCGGAGGCGATTCGTCGTGTGCATGCGGGGTTGCGTGTGGTGGATCCGTCGTTGGCGGCGGATTCTTTAGTGACGGGTGCTTCTCCGTTGACGGAGCGTGAGGCGCAGGTGTTGCGTGAGGCGGCGTCGGGTGGTACGGCTCAGCAGATTGCGGCGGCGTTGTTTTTGTCGGCGGGTACGGTGCGTAATTATTTGTCGGCGGCGATGGCGAAGACGGGTGCGTCGACTCGTCAGGATGCGGTGCGTATCGCCACGGAGAACGGCTGGCTTTAGCCCCCTGCTCTCATCAACCCGGGCGGCTCCTGCTCGAACACGGTAGAATGGTAGTGTCTATGCCCGCAGGCGCCCCGCACCCGTTTCTTCCTGAGACTGGCGGTGTTGCGCTTGGAAGCGGGCACCATTTTCGCCCTGTGCCCGCCCGCACCCGCCGCATCACGTACGCGGCGCATCCTGCGTGTTTGGCGGGGTACATGATTCGAAGGAAAACTTGTGGCTCTAACTATCGGCATTGTTGGCCTGCCTAACGTGGGCAAGTCCACCCTGTTCAACGCTCTGACCGGCAACACTGTGCTGGCGGCTAACTACCCGTTCGCGACCATTGACCCGAACGTGGGCGTGGTGAACCTGCCGGATGCGCGTCTGAACCGTCTGGCTGAGATTTTTGGTTCGGAGCGTATTCTGCCTGCGACTGTTTCGTTCGTTGATATTGCGGGTATTGTGAAGGGCGCTTCTGAGGGTGAGGGCCTGGGTAACAAGTTCCTCGCGAACATTCGTGAGGCGCACGCTATCGCCCAGGTGGTGCGTGCGTTTGATGACCCGGACGTCATTCACGTGGACGGCAAGGTCGACCCGGCATCCGATATGGAGACCATTAACACTGAGCTGATTCTGGCTGACCTGCAGACTCTGGAGAACGCTATTCCGCGTCTGGAGAAGGCCGTGAAGATTAAGAAGGGTGACGCCGCTCAGCTGGAGACTTACAAGGCCGCGCAGAAGATCCTGGAGGATGGCGGCACCATCATTTCTCGTGCGAAGGACGCGAAGCTGGAGCTGGCTCACTTGAAGGAGCTGAACCTGCTGACTGCTAAGCCGTTCATTTACGTGTTCAACGCGGATGAGGGCATTCTGGCGTCTGAGGAGAAGCAGCAGGAGCTGCGTGACATGGTGGCGCCGGCTGAGGCTGTGTTCTTGGACGCGAAGCTGGAGGCTGATCTGGTGGAGCTGTCTGAGGAGGAGGCTCGCGAGATGCTGGAGATGAACGGTCAGGATGAGTCCGGCCTGGACCAGCTGGCTCGTGTGGGCTTCTCGACTCTGGGTTTGCAGACTTACCTGACTGCTGGCCCGAAGGAGGCTCGCGCCTGGACTATTTACAAGGGTGATACTGCGCCGCAGGCTGCTGGCGTGATTCACTCTGATTTTGAGCGCGGCTTCATTAAGGCTGAGGTTGTGTCTTTCAAGGACCTGGACGAGGCTGGCTCCATGGCGGAGGCGAAGGCTCGCGGTAAGGTCCGTATGGAGGGCAAGGACTACATCATGCAGGATGGCGACGTGGTGGAGTTCCGCTTCAACGTCTAAGCTTAGAATAATTAAATAAATTAATATCTGAGTAACAGTGAAGTTATAAGATCCCCTTGAGACAGTTATATCTGTGATGAACTGATACTCAAGGGGATTTTATTGTATCTACGCAAATTAGGAAATCTATTGGTTCTAGGAGGAATAAATGGTAATTGCGAAACATGTATCAAGAATAAGGGTTGATACAGGTTATGCTGGGAAGAAATATTATTCATTTTTTGCTAAAGAAAGTAAAAATCATACCCGCTACAACGCACAATGCGCCGTTGTTCTTGGTCGTAATGGAGCGGGAAAATCAACAATTGCACGTGCTCTTCAAGGTAAAGCTGACAGTAGATCCAGCATCAAATTTTTTGATATGAATGGGGTCTCTTTGGGGTATGACTACTCGAATGTGCGTGTATTTGATGAGATGTACGTTATTGAAAATTTCCGTGCATACAATTCAGGTCATCTTAATCCAATTATTTTGCTTGGTGATTATGTAAAAATAGTAGAGGAAATCGATGATTCCAAAAATCAAATTTTAACGATTAAGGAAATTATATCTCAAAAGAACAAAGAGTTTTTAGATGATATTTGGGGCACATATGCCCTGGGATCTTCCAGTGAATTGTATGCAGATGTATGTAGAAAATTTGTTGAGGCGTATATTGATAATCTGATGTATGCTAATAGGCATGAGCCTGTTAGGTGCAGTATGTTGCGCAAAACTCTCTTGGCCGGAATCTTCGAAGGGGATAGAAGCTCTCGAGATTATTTTTTTTATAGGTTTATTTCCTTGGGTCTCAACCAGGGTATGGATAAAATTAAACGCATTGAACTAGACGAAGCGAATGTAAATAAGGGTAATCTTGAGTTATATGAAAAAGAATTGTTGGAAATTTTGCGTCAATTATACCAATTGGCTTATAACGAAATTACTGAAGGGATTTATTCTGGGAGGGAATCTTATGCTTATATGGATGGGAAAAATCTCTATACTGAATGTTATCAAATAATTATGAATATTTTATCCGGAATCGATTATTCTTTGTATACCGATTTATTTGACCGTAATATATTAGCGCAAGTTACCAATCTGACAAAAAGTGAAATGTCTGACATGAGGTCAAAAAAGGCGCAGTTAGAGAAAGCTGAGGAAGAGTTAGAGCGAAAAAGGCGCGAGGACTCTGACAGTCAAGTTGTTGAAAGCATGAATCAGTGGTTGCGGGTAATTTTTGGTGAGGATGTACTACAGCTTTACTCTGATGGAGCTTATGGGTATAAAGTAACAAAAAATGGTATAGATATTTCGCCTAGTATTTTGTCCACTGGGGAACAGAATATTTTGGCACTGTGCTATTTCTTTGTTGATATATCTAATGGGGAAAAAGCTTTGACTATTTCCGATAGAGATCAGATTATTGTCCTAGATGATCCAGTGTCTAGCTTTGACTATAGTAATAAGTATGGTGTTATCCAGATTTTAGATCATGTGGCTGGAATTGTATCCGAAGATACATCTAAGGCAAAAATGATTATTATGACGCATGACCCTGTTACCGCCCTTGAGATATCAAAGTCAATAAATTATAGAGTGGGTGGCAATAAGATAAAATGTTGTGAAATTGTGGATGGTCAAATTATAAATAACAAAAAAGAATGTATTAGTCCTGTATCTTTTGAAGATATCGATGAATATAGGAATATTTTAGAGAAAATGTTTATCGTTGCCACTGAAGAGGGGAAGGGTGTAGACTCGCTCTCTCCTAATGAGGTGAGGCGTGTATGGGAAGCATTTTTGCGCTTTGAATTAGGGGAATCTAAGATTTCGAATAGAAATGCCATGGATCGAGTGGCTTGCTTTTATGATGACCAAAGTGTGGAATATAATTTCTTAAAATCATTTATATCCTATGTGTATATAAATCAAGATTCACATTCAGGCAGTCAAATGCTATTCGAAAACTTTGATTTAATTCCTATCCTTGGTCGTCATGAATTTGAAAAACACATACGCCAAATTATCCTTTTTATGCGACTTGTAGCGCCACATCACATACCTTCTCGGTTGGCGAGCAAATTGAAAGACATTGCAATGTATAGAGATCCTCTCAATAAAATTTATGAGAAAGAAGTCCTAAAGCAGCCGTAAAAAGTTGCATCATGCAGGACGGCGACGTGGTGGAGTTCCGCTTCAACGTCTAAGCGATAAAAACATAAAAGCGGGGCCCCGCACCGTGAACGTACGGTGCGGGGCCCCGCCCTATTAACCCTCGCGCACCATAATAGGCAGCCGCCGGGTGTAAGTCTTATCGACCGGGATTAGTGGTCAGCACCAACCATAACGTTGGAAGCCTTGATGACTGCGTAAGCGGTCTCGCCAACCTTCAGGCCCAGTTCCTTGATGGACTCGTTGGTGATGGAAGCAGAGATAACAACCTCGGGAGCGATCTCAATCTTAACGATGCCGTTGGTTGCGCCCTCGGTGATCTCAACAACCTTGCCTGCGAACTGGTTACGTGCGGAAAGCTTCATGAAGTCGTGCCTTTCACTACTCAAAACGTACAAATGCTCTAGATACTTTACACGCCTTATCTTCTGCATAATGAGCAAAAACCCGAATTTTCGTAAATATTACGCACAAACCAGGCAAATTTTATTTTCGGCTTCACCCACGCCCTGCCCCCACCCCAAAAGACCGGCAAAAACCAGCCCCACACATGCAGTTCGCACCCGTCAAATGGTATAGTCAGCACGAATGCGAGAATCCTCGCACCCTCCACCGTCGCACCCCGCCCTCGCTGACGCGCGCCCACACGCCGCAGCACCACCGCCCAACGCTGCGGTAATCAAGGGACAGGGGAGCGGCGCATCCGCACAGACAGAAGAAGGAACCATGAGCGAAAACCTCAACGAAATCGAAGCACCCGCCTGCCCCGAATGCAGCGAAAACTACACCTACGAAATGGGCGAACTCTGGGCATGCCCCATGTGCGGCCACGAATGGGAACGCACCGCAGCAGGCGAAACCGAAGAAGAAGCAGGCACCAAGGTTCTCGACTCCGTCGGTAACGAGCTCGTCGACGGCGACTCCGTCACCATCGTCAAGGGCCTGAAGGTCAAGGGCGGCGCAGACATCAAGGCAGGCACCAAGGTGCGCGGCATCCGCCTGCTCGAATCCCCCGTGAACGGCCACGACATTGAGGCGAAGGTCCCCGGCGCAGGCCAGATGTACCTGAAGTCCTCCGTCGTCAAGAAGGCATAAGCTAAGAAGGCATAAGCCAAGGCGATATAAGCCAAGGCGATATAAGCCAAGAAGACGTAATGCCTCCTGCGAGGCGCAGAAAAGGCGGCACCTCCCGCACTAGCTCACGCTAGGGGAGGTGCCGCCTTATGCTTTATAAAAATTGCTTAGGTTTTAAAAGAAAATTGACGAATATTTCTTTACTTTTTACCGGTCAATCCCATGTACAGGGAAATGGTCAGCATTGCAGCAATAATTGAGATAATCCAGCGAATCCAGTCAATGCCGCTAGTGTCTGCAACACCCAGCTGGGTCGCTGCCCAGGTACCGATTGCTGCGCCGACAGCACCGCAGATAATGGTCCAAAGAATCGAAATGTTCTGGCGGCCTCGCATAAAGAAGCGTGCAAGTGCACCAATAATTGCGCCGGTAATAATGGTGCCAATAAAAGTACCCATTGTAATCTCCTTGGGTTTATATATCTGCCACTGTGGCAGATAGTATGTTGTTTTCAATTATACGTAAATATGATGTAAGAAGAGCTTATGTGAGCTTTTATTAAGCTAAAAGCACCTTAGTGTTTTATCTCTAAAACGCTAAGGTGCTTTTCTCGTCAATGAGATGAGTGTCGAATGTATCGAATGGTGAATGTATTGACTACTTCGACTTGCGCCAAATCTTCAGCGCGCTACAAATCAGCGGCAGCTGCAGGGGCAGGCGACCGTACGCAATAGCCTTACGCTGAGTGGACTGGTTACGCGCATCCAGAGCCATCTGAATGTTCGCGGGGAACACCGCAACAAACAGCAGAGCCGCAAGCAGGCCACCGGCACGGCGGGTCTTATCATTAGCCAGCAGGGCAGCGGTGCCCAGCTCAGCTACACCCGAACCGTGAGTGTACGCGTGGGCAGGACCCGGCAGGTACTTCGGCACAATCGAGTCGAAGGGTTCCGGGATGATGAAGTGCAGCGCACCCATCACAGCGAGGGCGCGAGCCATGCGAGTAGCCGAGCGCTCAGCGCTGTACTCTTTCTTCTTAAAAATACTCATGCTCCCATTATGCGCTCGTCAGAGGCATATTCCCCGCCTCAACGATGCGCTGAACCGCTGCGTGTTTGACTGTCTAAAATGCGGACTAGGCACGTCAAATAGAAAAACGTTGTTCAAAAGCAGGTAAGATAGGGAGCAACGGCACCACGTGCGGATGACGCCCCGCCTGCCCTCACCTTTAGGTGAGTCGCCAGACGGAGCAAAACACCGGGTGCCCTTCAGAACAATCAAAGGAGTACATCATGAAGAAGATTCTGTTCATCGCTATCCTGGCAGGCGCCGCATACTTCGGTTACAAGAAGTTCGCTGCCTAAATAGCTAGCCCTCGGGCACTCTACATATCCTTAAGCAACGGAAAACCCGCCGTCTCACATATGCACCATATGCGAGACGGCGGGTTTCTCGTACGCCCAACCTCCTGGGCATCAAACACGTAGCCTATAAGGTGAACCGGCTACTCGCTCGGCGGAACCTCACCGGTCATCACAACCTTGTTCTGCGAAGAGCTCCAGCTGAACTCAGCAGTCGTGCGACCGCTCGCGCTGGCGGAACTCTCATCGCCCTTCACGTAGCGGTAGGTCACGCTAATCGAGCTGTCCGAAGTGCGGGTAATCACCGGAGAGAACGAGTACGGCTCATAGGTTGCGGTACCAATGAACTTGCCGCGGTGGAACAGCAGAATGTGGTGCGCCATCGAGGAAATGCAGCAATCAGACGGGGAAGAACCCGGAATCGCGTCAATCCAGGACAGCTCAGCACAGGGGTCGTAACCCTCGTAGCTTGCCGAAACGTTCGTCCACTGATCCCACTTGCTCTTATTCTTCAACTCGCGCAGAGCCTTAGACACCACGGTCGATGCAGAATCAGACGCGCAGGTGGAATCCTTCTTCGACTCAGACTTAGAGGTCTTCGACTCGGATGCGGTCGGCTCAGCATGAACCGTAATCGTCACCACCGACGGCACCGGAGCAGGCGACGAAGCACTCGGGGTAGCGCTTGCGGATGCGCTCGGGGTAGCGCTAGGGCTCGCCGACGGGGTCGGGAACAGTGCCTGAGTGGAGGTCGCGCTCGCGGAGGCAGAAGCGCTGCCAGAAGAAGACACCACGGTACCCGAAACGGCAGAATCAGTGCTTGCCGAGCAGGAAGTGACAACGAGAGCTAGAGCGGCGCCCAATGCAGGTAGAGCCAAAGCGGTACGGCCGGTGAAACGGCGGCGATTAGAAGACATGGATACTCCTGAAGATGCGCGGCAGCGCGCATCGGTGCTGGTCAAGAAGTGAATAGTGAACTCGTCCAGTATAGGGAAAAAGAGGCGGGCACGTGGTGCGCGCGGTCAGTGCCGTTCGTTACCGTAGAGTCACAGACCAGGATTACCGCTAGACAGCCGCTACAGCAGGGCCAGAAGAAGTGAAGCAACGTAGCAGAAAATCAGCTATGCGGAAACTCCGCCCGCTAGTGCCTGTGTCCCCTTGCACACCCGCCGTATCCAAGGGACAATGAAAGCATGGCTGAAGTAACTCTACAGAACGAACTCGTAATCCACACCAACGGCGACCTGCCCGCAGTCGGCGCAAAGTTGCCCGAATTTTCGGTTCTCGCGGCTGATCTCTCCGAGATTTCCTCCGCAGATTTCGCAGGTAAGAACCTGGTGCTGAACATCTTCCCCTCCGTCGACACCGGTGTCTGCGCAAACAGCGTCCGCACCTTCAACAAGCAGGCTGCAGGCCTGGAGAACACCGTCGTGCTGTGCGTCTCCAACGACCTGCCCTTCGCAATCGGCCGCTTCTGCGCAGCCGAGGGCATTGAGAACGTTGTGACCTCCTCCGCTTTCCGCTCCTCCTTCGGTGAGGACTTCGGCGTGAAGCTCGTGGACGGCCCCCTGGCTGGTCTGCTGGCACGCTCCGTGGTCGTCGTGAACCCCGACGGTGAGGTTGTCTACACCGAGCTGGTTCCCGAAACCACCAACGAGCCCAACTACGAAGCAGCCCTGGCAGCTATCAAGTAAGCTTGGTACGGGACCGGACGCAAGCCCGGCACCCGCATAGTACTTCCGTCAGGGACACCTGGCGGTACACAGCACAGCAGATACTGAACGTCTACAGTGCATGATCTGGGGTTCACCCACACATGCGGCTGGCGACAGCATAACGCCCCGCCCACCCGGTATTTCGGGTGGGCGGGGCGCTTTACTATATCCAGACTTAGCTCGCGATTCAGACTTAGTGTGCGGAGGTGCCGGGATGGCCGGGAGCGTCGGAGGTTTCGGCAGTTTCGGCGGCTTCGGCGGGGTCCTCATCCGCGACCAGCATATGCTCCGGCAGGGTGCCTCGGCGCTTAGCCACCACAAAACGTGACACCAGCAGCAGAATGTACACCACCATCGAAATCAGCAGCATCGACTGCGGCGCCACCAGCAGACCAACCGCCGCAGACACACCCGCAATAGCGGCAGTCGTGCGGTCCTTAGAACTGCGATACGCATCGATAGCGAGCACCGCAAAGAGCGCCGTCATCACAAAATCCACGCCCTTGAGCTCGCTCAAGAAGCTTGCACCCAGCACATAGCCGAGCGTAGCGCTCGCCAGAACGCTCAGGTGCAGGCCCGCGTGGATCCACAGGATGCGGGAGGCACGAAGCTTATGGCGGTCCGGTCCGGTGTTCAGCGCGTACGCCTCATCAATGAGCGTGTACACAGTGTAGAACTTCGCCAAGCCGCCACGCACCCGCTCAATCGGGTAGGACAGACCGTACATGAGGTGGCGGGAATTAATGAGCAGAGTCATCACGGCGATAGAGAACAGCGACGCATGATTCGAGATCATATCGATCAGCACGAACTCCACCGAGCCGGCAAAAACCAGAACCGGCAACAGGGGAGCCACCCAGAACGGCAGACCGTAACTGTGCACCAGCACGCCCAGACCAATGCCGACAAAGAACAGGCCCAGCATGATGACACCGGCGGTGCGCATCGCCTCGGCGAAGCCGCTCTCGCGCGGCTGCTGCGGCCCCTGTGCATCGGGGGAAGCGGGAGCCTCCACCACGGGAATCATGCCGGTTAGCGGAAGCGCAGAAGCAATGACCTGCTCCACCTGCTCAGGAGAAGCCTGATGGGGCGCGGGTTGGCTCGCCTGCTGCGGTGCAGGCTGAGAAGAAGCAGCGGAAGAAACAGAGTTCTTAGAGATGCTCATCATGACCCCCTAGAAAACCCAGTTAGCCAGCACAACACAGGTGACGGTACCCGCCACCATGCTCAGCACCATATTCTTGCGCCACAGGTGCGCACCCACGGTCACCACCAGGCCCGCAAGGTACGGTGCCGCCGTTTCAACGGAAGAATAATTAATCTTCACCACCGCATAGATGGCAAGTAGCGCAACCGCGCCGAGCGGAATCCAGTGGCTGAGTGCATCCAAAAGTTCGGAGCCAGCCAGAGCCTTCTTCAAACCGAAGGGAAGCAAACGAAGCAGGAACGTAATACCTGCAGCCACAAGAATCGCGGCAAGAATATAGCCGGTGGTCACTTCACTGTTCATGAAGATTTTCTCTTTCTGCACATACTCAGCGAAAGACCCCGAAAGAGTGCCCCGAAGGGGGGGGAAGAACCCCTGAAAGAGGCGCGCGGGTGAAGCCGTGAAAGCATCCGCGAAAAAAGGGTAGGGGATAGCCCAACCGAAAAGGGGCTGGGGGCTAAGTAGTGCGGTAGGTACGTGAGTTGATGAAAGCCGCGAAACATGGAGGCGGAGGGCCGTTCCTCCTGCACGAGTTTTCTGCGTGGATAGTTGCGTGCGTCAGTAGTTCTCGTGCGTGACCTCGGGTGATGCCGCTCCCGGTGCGGTGTTACTCCGGGGCGGCACAGCGTTCTGCGTCGCTAGTTTCCTTAGCGGTGTCTTTCATCTGAGTCATGGGGTACCTTCACCTCTGGGAGCCTCCGTGCAGGTTCGCGCGGGAGGCATTTTAGTAATCCTAGAAATAGAAAGAGGGGAGAGCGAAGCTCCACTCATCTATCCTAACCGGTTTCGAACACGTATGTAACGTTCTTATCGCTGTGTGGAAGCGGGCGCATCAGCGGTAGCGGCGCTTTCAGCCTCAGCCGCTACCTCATGCACAGCACGATGCGGCAGAGTACCGCGGCGCTTCGCCACCGGGAAACGCGCCAGCAGCAGCACCACATACGAACCCAACGCCACCACCAAGAACGAGGCCGGCGCAAAAATCAGCGCAACCGCCGCCGAAACCGCCACAAAAAGCGCCGTCACACGATCCGGGTTGGCGCGGTAGCCGTCCATCGCAAGAACCGTGAAGATGGCCACCATCACGAAGTCCACGCCCTTCAGATTACTGAGGAAGCTCGCACCCAGCACATACCCGAGGACTACGCTCAGAACCCACGACACGTAAATCAGCACGTTCACCCACAGAATGCGCGCCCCCGAACGCTCATTACGGTCGGGACCGGAGTTAACCGCGAACGCCTCATCGCAAAGAGTGTGAATCGCCAGAGCCTTAGCCCAGAAACCCTTCACATTGTGCAACGGGTAGGAAAGACCGTACACCAGGTGGCGCGCATTCACCAGGAACACCGTCAACGCAATCGACGCCAGAGGTGCGCCACCACTGACCATACCCACCATGAGGAACTCCACCGAACCGGCAAAAACTAGGGCAGATAGCAGTGGCGCAGTCCAGATCGGCAGGCCGTGAGCGTTGAGGATAATACCCAAACCCAAACCCAGCACAGCGATACCGAGCATCACCACGGAAGAATCCGCAACAGCCAAGCGGAAATCATTCTGCGTGCTCGTACGCTCAGTGCCGGGACGCCTCGTACGTTCAGTGCCGGGACGCTCAGCGCCGGGGGTCTGTGCCATAAAAGAGTTCCTTGTGTATGTTGTGCTCTTCAAAAAATCTACTGTGTGCGTGAGGGACTTCGAAGCTCCGCCGCGGTTTTCCAGTGTATAGGAGCAAGCGGTTGACCGACGAGAAAAAGAGTCCGGGAATAAAATAATGAGAAACACGCTTATAGTGAATGACGCTAAACAACGCGGCGCTGAATAACCTAGCGACCGCGCAGACAACCCGAAAGGAACCTCCATGGCTGAACAGAACAACGCTGAGCAGAACAACGCCGTGCAGACTGCAGAAGAGCAGAAGAAGGTGTACTCGCGCCAGCAGGAACGCCGCGAACTCGACAACTACCGCCAGACCAAGATCGAGCGCATCGACCGCCTGCGCTACCGTGCCTACGGTGCCAACGGCGCAACCCTCGACTTCGGTGTGGGCGAGGGCCTGCTGACCCCCGTCGAGCTGCTGCTCGCCGCGATTGCCGGCTGCTCCTCCGTGGACGTGGATGCGGGCACCTCCCGCCGCTCCACCCCCGAGGTGTTCGAGGTGCTCGCCTCGGCGCTGAAGCAGACCGAAGACGGCGCGGTGCGCCTCGACGACGTTGAGGTGGACTTTGATGTGCGATTCCCCGAGGATGAGCAGGGCGCCAAGGCGCAGAAGATGGTGGACCGTCTGATTCAGCTCAGCGAGCAGAAGGACTGCACCGTTTCCCGTACCGTGGCGCACCCCACGAACGTTTCATTCCACAACCTGGCTGACTAAAGCCGGGTGAGCTGAATAGATCGGGTGAATTAGCCTGATAGGGAACCCTCCCGTACCGCTTATACATGAGCGGTGCGGGAGGGTTTTTCTGTGTTTTTGTGGTTTTGGGTGGAAAAGAGCCTCAAAAGCGAGTAGGATTGACCCTCAGATTAGGAAAACTTACGGTACGTAAGAAATCCTTAAGATTGAAGAATTTCTTGACCCAGGCACAAACCTTCGGCGACACCACCCGCAGCAGGACTAGACTGGACACCAGACTAGACCGCTAGCAAACGCACGAAGCAATAGCCTCAGAAAGAAGACCTGACATGGCACAGCCTACAGAGACTTCCGGCGCTGCATCGGAAGCCACCCCCGCAGAGGGTGAACTGAAGCGAGGCCTCTCCGCCCGCCACATGCAGATGATCGCAATCGGCGGCGCAATCGGCACCGGCCTCTTCGTCGCATCCGGTAAGACCATCTCCACCGCAGGCCCCGGCGGCGCAATCCTCGCCTACGCCCTCATCGGCATCATGGTGCTCTTCCTCATGCAGTCCCTCGGCGAGATGGCTGCGCACCTGCCCGTCCCCGGCGCATTCCAGACCTACGCGGCACGCTACGTGTCCCCGTCCTTCGGCTTCGCCATGGGCTGGAACTACTGGTTCAACTGGGCGATTACCGTCGCCGCCGAACTCGTCGCCGTCGGCGAGGTGATGAGGTACTGGTTCCCCGATATCCCATCCTGGGTGTGGGCGGCAGGATTCCTCGTGCTGCTGACTGGCATCAACGCCCTCTCGGCACGCTCCTACGGTGAAAGCGAATTCTGGCTCGCCACCATCAAGGTCGTTACGGTGGTCGTCTTCCTCATTGCAGGTATCGCCATGATCTTCGGCATCCTGGGTGGTAGCTCCCCGGGCGTCTCCAACTGGACC
Source organism: Rothia sp. HMSC069C10 (assembly GCF_001812205.1). NCBI lineage: Bacteria > Bacillati > Actinomycetota > Actinomycetes > Micrococcales > Micrococcaceae > Rothia > Rothia sp. HMSC069C10. Next base: position 422,637 of record NZ_KV808297.1, on the reverse strand, counting down.
GTCGGTGAGGCACCCTTCGTCGGCGGCGCACCCGCCGTACTCGCCATCTTCATGGTGGCAGGCTTCTCCTTCCAGGGCACCGAAATGATCGGTGTGGCTGCCGGCGAATCTGAGAACCCCCGCCGCGACGTGCCCCGCGCGCTGACCAGCGTGTTCTGGCGCATCATGCTCTTCTACATCGGTGCGATGGTCGTCATCGGCTTCCTGATTCCTTACTCCGACCCGAACCTGCTCACCGCAGCGGACGGCAACATCAACATCTCCCCGTTCACCCTCATCTTTGAGCGTGCGGGCATTGCCTTCGCGGCAGCCATCATGAACGCCGTGATCCTCTCCGCAGTGCTCTCTGCAGGTAACTCGGGCCTGTACGTTTCGGCTCGTATGCTCTTCGCGCTCGCCCAGGAGGGTAAGGCACCGAAGATGTTCACCCGCATCAACTCCGGCGGCGTGCCCATGAACGCGCTGCTGGCAACCGCAGCTATCGGCGCGGTCGGTTTCATCGCCGCACTGCTCTCGCCGGACGGCGCGTACCTGTGGCTGGTGAACGTGTCCGGTCTGGCTGGCTTCATCACCTGGGTGGGTATCGCCGTGGCTCACTACCGTTTCCGCCGCGCGTACCTGAAGCAGGGCAACAGCCTGAAGGACCTGCCCTACGTGGCGCCGTTCTTCCCCGCGGGCCCGATTATCGCCTTCCTCATGTGCCTGGTCGTTATTGGCGGCCAGAACTACGAGGCGTTCCTGAGCGGTGACTGGGCTGGCGTGCTCAGCTCCTACATTGGTCTGCCCGTGATTATCGCGGTCTGGCTGGTGCACCGCGTGGTCACTCGTGACCGCCTGATTCCGCTGGAGCAGATTGACGTGAGCGGCATCGAGGTTAAGGCTTCGAAGTAACGCAAACGATTGCGCCAGCTGATTGAATGAGCTGATACGTGAAGAGCCGCCGGTTCCCCTGATTGAGGGGAGCCGGCGGCTCTTTGCTATCCGCAGTTTATTCCGTACGGGTGAGCTAGGCTGTATGCCCTGCAGCTCTTAGGAGTGGCGGCGCGAGCGCAGAACGCTCAGACCAAGACCCGCACAAATCGCGACAACGCCAATGCCAACAAGCACGCCAACACTGGATGCGCCGGTGCTCGCCAGGGTAGCCTTCTTGGGGTTGCTTTCCTGAGCCAGATGATCTTTAGCGGGGCTGTCCTTAGCGAGGCTGTCCTTAGCCGAGCGGGCGGCGGTCACCGGAGCCTCCTGAGCGGGCTTGCTCTGAGCTGGCTTGCTCTGAGCTGGTTTGCTCTTAGGATGCGCTACGGTTGCGTCCTCCAGCTTGTCAGCGTTCGGGGTCTTATCGGCAACCGGTGCTTCCGGCAGTGCGGGAACGGTGGGTGCGTCGGTCGGGTTTACA
>NZ_KV808297.1:384465-421144 GCF_001812205.1 Rothia sp. HMSC069C10 | reverse complement strand
TACACCCACGGTTGCTTCCGGCAGGGGTGCCACGGTGGGTGCGTCAGTGGGGTTCACACCGATGGTTGCTTCCGGCAGGGGTGCTACGGTCGGTGCGTCGGTCGGGTTTACACCCACGGTTGCTTCCGGCAGGGGTGCTACGGTCGGTGCGTCGGTCGGGTTTACACCGATGGTTGCTTCCGGCAGCGCAGGAACGGTGGGTGCGTCGGTCGGGTTTACACCGATGGTTGCTTCCGGCAGTGCAGGAACGGTGGGTGCGTCAGTGGGGTTTACACCGATGGTTGCTTCCGGCAGGGGTGCTACGGTCGGTGCGTCAGTGGGGTTTACACCGATGGTTGCCTCCGGCAAGGGCGCTACGGTGGGCGCGTCGGTCGGGTTCACGCCAACGGTTGCTTCCGGCAGCGGTGCTACGGTGGGTGCATCGGTCGGGTTAACACCCACGGTTGCCTCGGGCAGAGGTGCCACCGTCGGGGCATCGGTCGGAACCGCCGAAACCACGGGCTCCTGCGCGAAAAGCTCAAGAGGCTTCTGAGCATCAAACGAACCGTACTCGGCACCCTCAACGCCGGCAGCCATGGTGCCCGCAATGTACTTGTGAGAGGTATTCAGCGTCGCCGCAACATCCGCCGGAACCTTCACCTCCGTCTCAAAGACACCGTTGTGAATCTGCGAAGCAGGTACCGTCACCTGAGCCACGAAACGCATACCCTGCTGGGGAAAACGGCCGGGAACCCACACATTCGTATCAGACACCACCACACGCACACCGTGCGGGGTCGCCTCACCCGTGTAGCCGGTACCGCGCACCTTCAACACGGTCTCACCCTTGGTGTTCAGACGCGGGGAATCCACGTGCAGAACCGGTGCGGCGCTATCCTTCACAACGTTCATGCGCAGAACCTGACCGCCACCGTAACCATCAACGATGATATTAGCGACGAAGCTATAGTTCTTCGCCGGGTCAATCAGGCTACCGGGAACGTAATGGGTCGCAGTCGCCGTGCCGTCCTTGAACGGGCCGTCAACGCGCACCGTCTGAATCGGGTTCAGAAACGGGAAACCCCTATGGTTTGCCTCATGCAAAGCCGGGGCGAAAGCGGTAGTTTTCGCGGGCAGTTTCGATGCCTTGAACGTAATCTTGTTCAGACGCAGGGCGGTCTTCAACTCACGGGTGTTGGTCTCAACCTTGTAGTTGTAGACCGTAATAACCGGCGGGTTATCCGGATTCGGGGTATTCGCTGCCGCAACAGAAGGCAGAGCGCCCAGGCTCAAGGAGGCGGCAAGAAGAACAGAAGCGCCGGCGCTACCGTAGCGGCGGGCACGAGAAGAGTTAGCCATCACGAAGTTCCTTCTACATGAGTGATTGAGCGATTCGCACTCTTCCTGTATCGCGCCAAGTCGAGTGCGTATACGGTACCGCGACATCGCGGTTAATTACACCGTAACACGCACCTAAACGCATGAACCGGACATAAGATAACTCGCCGAAATATTACGTAAAACCACTACCCGCAGGGCACACAATAGGGCGGATGAATAAGACAAACACGCACAGCGCCGGGCAGAAGACAGGGAAATGCTAGGGTAGAAAGATGCCCACGCAGAAGAACCCGCAGAACCAGAACCCGCAGAACCGAGTAGAAGCAGCCCAGCCTGCTCAGCCCGCCCAGGCAGCTGAGCCCGCCGAGCGCAACGCTACTGAGCACAGCGCCATCGACAGCACGCACCGCGTCGTGAACGTATGCGCCGTGGCAATCCGCAACCGGGACGGGCTCGTACTCACCGTGCGCAAACAGGGTAGCGACGGGTTCATGATGCCCGGCGGCAAACCCGAACCGGGGGAAACCCCGCTACAGACCGCCTGCCGCGAAGTGAGCGAAGAAATCGGGCTCACCCCCAACCCTGCCCGGATGCACCACCTCGGACTGCTGGAAGCGGCGGCGCTGAACGAGGCAGGCTTTACGGTGCGCGCCGAAACCTTCGAATACGCCCCCACCGATGAGCAGCACGAGCAGCTGGTTACGCTGGTGCCGCAGGCCGAAATCGCTGAGCTGCGCTGGGTTAACCCCGCCATGAGCAACCCCTCCGATAGCGCCGCGCAGGCACCGCTGAATACCGAGCAGATCTTCCCGCTGCTGGCACGCACCCCGCTACCGTAACCACCGCGCCCAACGTGCCCCCTGACCTGGCGGGCGGCACACATGAGGTACACAGGTACATCCGGTACCCTCAACACAGAACACCGCGAGGAGAAGCCGCCACGCAGCGACGCGTACGGTACCCTCGCCCACCCCTCAAGGAGAACCATGAAGAAGACTGACTACAACCTTGCCGTCTACTGCGGTGCACGCTCCGGCAACGACCCGCTCTTCACCGAGCGCGCCCGCGAGCTCGGCACCCTCTGCGCCCAGAACAACATTGGTGTGGTCTACGGTGGCGGCCGCACCGGCCTGATGGGCACCGTCGCGGGCGCAACCCTGGACGCCGGCGGCGTGGTTTACGGCGTGGTCACCCACAAGCTCGTCGGACTGGAGGGCGTGTACCCCGGCCAGACCACCCTCGACATCGTGGACACCATGCACCAGCGTAAAATCGCCATGATCGAGAAGGCTGACGCGTTCGTCGCAATGCCCGGCGGTCCCGGCACCCTCGAAGAATTCTTTGAAGTTTTCAGCTGGCAGTTCCTCGACATTCACTCCAAGCCGGTCGCCCTGCTGAACGTCAACGGCTACTGGGACAAGCTCATCGACGCCATGCACTACATGGCGTCCACCGGTCTGCTCAACGAACGCTACCTGGACGAGCTCATTATCGCGACCACCCCCGAGGAGCTGCTGGAGGCGCTTGCTAAGGACCTGGAACGCCGCGCCGCAGCAAAGAACGCTACTGAATAAAACCACCGCAGAAAACGAGATTGACTATGGCAACCACCCCCAACCAGGCACGCACCCTGCTGCTGACCTTCTTCGGCCCGTTCCCCGGTTTGCCCGTGAACCCCACCGTGGCGCTCGCTGAGGGTGCCCAGCGTCTGCTGACCCGGATACGCCCGGACCTGAACGTCATCACCCGCGAGCTGCCCGTCAGCTACGACGGATCCAGCACCGCCCTGCGTGCCGCCCTGCAGGAGGTGCAGCCCGACGCGCTCATCAGCCTGGGTGTGGCGGTCGGTCGTGACGTGGTTAGCCTCGAACAGGTCGCTATCAACCTGGATTCCGCGGGCATTGAGGATAACGATGGCGACCAGCGCTGCGATGAGCCGATCGCTCCGGGTGGTCAGGAGGCGTACTTCTCCTCCCTGCCGGTGCGCGCCAGCTACGAGCGTCTGCGTGTGGCGGGGGAGCCGGTCGAGATTTCGTACACCGCCGGAACCTACGTGTGCAACCACGTGTTCTATGAGGGCCAGCGCATCAGCCGTGAACTGGGGCTGAGCATCCCCGCCGGGTTCGTGCATGTGCCCGCAACCCGTGCTGACGGTGAAGAGACCACCGAAGACACCGGCATGACTGCTCACCGTGAGGCCGGTGGCGTGGTGCGTGATGAGCGGGGCATCCCGCAGCTGCCCGAATCCACCGTGGTGCGCATTATTGCGGAGGTCGCCTCGGACACCCTGCCCGCCGTGGACTAGCAGCACGGGGTCAGCCAGAACTTTGGAAGATACAACGAAACCGCCGGATAGCCTCCCAAACGGGAGCCTATCCGGCGGTTTGTGCATCCTACACCTGCAGGCTATAAAACCCACGGGCGTAGGTCTGAACTACTACTTGGTGCGGTTCTTCAGGTAGTAGTCAATCAGCGAAGCGGTCGAAGAATCCTGACGAGCCAGAACCTCGCGGTCACCCTCAATAGCGGGAACCAAATCCAGAGCCAGCTTCTTACCGAGCTCAACACCCCACTGGTCGAAGGAGTCAATACCCCAAACAACACCCTGAACGAAGGTGATGTGCTCGTACAGGGCAATCAGGGAGCCCAGAACGCGCGGGGTCAGGCGCGGCGCCATGATGGAGGTGGAGGGGCGGTTACCGCTGAAGATACGTGCGTTGACCACGTGCTCTGCGGTGCCCTCTGCGCGAACCTCTTCCTCGGTCTTGCCGAAGGCGAGAGCCTGAGACTGTGCGAAGAAGTTAGCCAGGAACAGCTCGTGAACGTCCTGCTCGCCGTCCTTGGTCGGGTGTACCGGGTTAGCGAATGCCAGGAAGTCCGCGGGAATCAGGCGGGTACCCTGGTGGATCAGCTGGTAGAAAGCGTGCTGGCCGTTGGTACCGGGCTCGCCCCAGAACACTTCACCGGTTGCGTAGTTGACGAAGGAGCCGTCCGCGCGAACGGACTTGCCGTTGGACTCCATGGTCAGCTGCTGCAGGTATGCGGGGAAGCGGTGCAGGTACTGGTCGTAGGGCAGAACCGCGTGGGTCTCAGCACCCAGGAAGTTCACGTTCCAAATGTTCAGCAGACCCATCAGAACGGGTACGTTCTGAGCCAGGGGAGCGGTGCGGAAGTGCTCATCCATTGCGTGGAAGCCTGCGAGGAAGTCAGCGAAAACCTTCGGGCCGAAAACGATAGCCAGGGAGGTACCGATCGCGGAGTCTACAGAGTAGCGGCCGCCAACCCAGTCCCAGAAGCCGAAAGCGTTCTCGGGGTCGATGCCGAATGCTGCGACCTTATCCAGTGCGGTGGAGACAGCCACGAAGTGCTTAGCCACAGCCTCGGATGCTTCCTTACCTTCCAGAGCGCCAGCCTCAGCCAGTGCGGACAGCAGCCACTCGCGTGCCACGCGTGCGTTGGTGAGGGTTTCGAGGGTGCCGAAAGTCTTGGAAGCGACGATGAATAGAGTAGTCTCGGGGTCCAGGCCGGAGACCTTCTCAGCCACGTCGGTCGGGTCAATGTTGGAGATGAAGCGTGCGGTGATGCCTGCATCAGCGTAGGGCTTGAGAGCCTCGTACACCATGACCGGGCCCAGGTCGGAGCCACCGATACCGATGTTCACAACGGTCTCGATGCGCTTGCCGGTGATACCGGTCCACTCGCCGTTGCGCACGCGCTCAGCGAATGCGTAGATCTTCTTCAGCACGGCGTGAACGTCTGCGTCTACGTCCTGGCCGTCAACGGTCAGTGCGGGGGTGTAACCCTCGGGGCGGCGCAGCGCGGTGTGCAGTACTGCGCGGTCCTCGGTGACGTTAATGTGCTCGCCGGAGAACATCGCCTCGCGAGCCTGCTCCAGCTTGACCTCTTCAGCGAGCTTGACCAGCAGCTCGACGGTCTCGGAGGTAATCAGGTTCTTGGACAGGTCGACGTGCAGTTCGTCGGCGGTGAAGCTGAGCTTCTGCGCGCGTTCCGGGTCAGCGGCAAACCATTCGCGCAGGTTCGGAGTGAGGGATTTGTGATGAGCGGACAGAGCGGACCACGCGGAGGTGGTCGTGGGGTCAATAGAAGTAGTCATGGTTCCATTCTCTTATTTTCGGGTGCCTATGTCACCTCTTTGGAGGGTGATATGGGACGATACGGCGAAAAAATCGAAACCTGGCACTGCTGTGAGCGGCACAGAAAAGAAGTGAGCAATTCGAAGAAATCGAAGATGGTGACATGCCTTGTCGGGTGTGTATCCACCGGCAGAGGGAATGAGCCGCAGAGGGACTGGGAGAAAGCCCACAATCTTTGAAGTTTCACTTTAAAGAACATTAGACTATATAGTTCAAAGAATCTTAGACCAGGGCTCAAAGTATCTGGGGTCATGAAACACCCCAAGAAATATCCACTAGATGCTCATATACAGCGTTCTACCCGGTACGACTTTTGGGGTAGAGGCTAAGCCTTTAACACTCAGGACAACCAAACATGGCATTTAATCTTTTCAAGGGGATTCGTGTGTCCAAAACCGACCAGAATCCTCCCTACGAATCTTTCCTGGAAAGTCGCGGCTTCCGCCCTGAAATCCAGGGTCTTCGTGCGTTCGCAGTACTGCTTGTCGTGATCTACCATGTGTGGGTGGGTAAGGTGTCCGGCGGAGTGGATGTCTTTCTCTTCATTTCCGCATTCCTGCTTTCGCTTTCCTTCATGCGGAAAATCAATGAGGGTAAGCCCCTCAAGCTCCTGAACTACTGGACCCACGTGTTCACCCGTCTGCTGCCCGCAGCGTCGGTCGTGATTCTGCTGACCCTCGCCGGTAGCTTCCTGGTGCTCTCGCCGACCATCTGGAGCGCACGTGCCGTGGACGCGCAGGCGTCCCTGTTCTACTGGCAGAACTGGAACCTGGCGAATAACTCGGTGAATTACTTTGCCTCTAACACCGGCGGCAAGTCGCCCTTCCTGCACTTCTGGTCCCTGTCCATTCAGGGTCAGATCTTCCTGCTGTGGCCGGTGCTCTTCGCAATCGCCGCTCTGCTGGTGAAGAAGACTCGTATCAAGCCGGTACCCGCTGCCGTGCTGGTCTTCGGCCTAGTCTTCTGCGCATCCTTCGCGTTCTCCGTCTGGGAGACCAAGAACTTCGCGGCATACGCCTACTTTGACACCCGCACCCGCCTCTGGGAGTTCGCGGTCGGTACCCTGCTCGCCATCATGACCCTCAAGTGGAAGCCCGCGCACATGGGCACCCGCGTGGCCATGGGCTGGATCGGTACCATCGGTCTGATTACCTGCGGTGCCGTGCTGCCCGTGGAGAAGGCATTCCCCGGCTTCCTGGCGCTGTGGCCGATTCTCTCCGGCGCGCTGGTCATTATTGCCGGCCGCACCGACCACAAGTTCGCAATTGACCGCCTGCTGGTGTCCAAGCCGCTGCTGAACCTGGGCAACATTTCCTACGCCCTGTACCTGGTGCACTGGCCCATGCTCGTGCTGTACAGCGCCGCCGTGGGTAAGCCGCGCGTCTCCTTCCTCGAAGGCACCGTACTGATTGCTGCATCGATTGGCCTGGCGTGGGTTCTGAACCGCTTCGTGGAGAAGCCCCTGCGCTCGGCATCCGATAACTTCCTACCGGCACTCGCCTCCAAGCTGAAGTTCAAGCGCCCCGTGACCTCCTACGCAGCGTGGGCTGGCAATATTGCGTTCGTCGCAGCAATTCTTGCCCTGATCGCACCGACCGTGCTCGGTACCCGCGCACTGGCTGAGCAGCGTGACGCGCAGGTCATCAGCAATGCGATGGCTAGCGTCCAGAATGATGTCGACACCTACCCCGGTGCGCGTGCGCTCTCACCCGATAAGGAACTCGTTGAGGCTGATCCTATACCGAAGAATGCGACTATTACTAGTCTATTCGTCCCCTGGGATACCGGCTGTAAGGGCTCTTATGTTCTGACTAATGAACAATTGGATATTAGCTGCGGCTACACGAAGAACGCTTCCGATGATGCGCCTCTCTTTGCCGTGGTGGGTAGCTCTCATGCCTTGCAGAAGACAGAAGCTCTGAAAGGCATTTCTAAGCAGGTGGGTGCCAACCAGCTCAATCTGTTGCTAACCGGCTGCCCCTATCCTTTCACCCAGCCTGCGAATACGGTGAATGGGTTCATGAAGCGTTGCATCCCGTTCAGTGAGAATGCGACCGCTGAAATTCTGGCGGCCAAGCCCTCTACTGTATTTATTATTTCGACCACCACAGCAGCAACCGCTGAGGGCGAAACCGTAGACCCCGGTCTAGACGAGACTTTGCGCAAGCTAACCGACGCAGGTATTCAGGTTATTGGTATTCGCGATAACCCGCGTTTCGCCTCTGACATGTACATGTGTGCTATGAAAGCGAAGAATATCGATGACTGCTCTGAACCGGTGGAAGCAAAGTACGGTGAGGACCCTGCCGCCCCGATTTTCGCCAAGTACGCTGACCGCGGTGCCTACCAGATCGATCTGAAGGATGTGTATTGCCCCGACGGCAAGTGCTCGGTCCTGCAGGGCAACGTGTACATGTACGCCGACTCGAACCACCTGACGAATGTCTACGAGGCAACCCTGACCGATATTATCTACGAGCGTGCCCTTGCCGCTGGTTGGGACCCGAAGGGAACCACCGCAAAGTAACGCACCTGATAAGATTGTGAAGAGTGCAGTGCCCCCTTCCACCGTGTGTGGGAGGGGGCTTTGCTGTGCCCTGAGGTCTTTCTGGAACGTGGGTCGGGAAAGGAACGCTGGTCGGGAAGGAAACGCTGGTTTTTGCTTTTTGTCATGCGAACGTGAGCTACAGCCGCGCAACGAAGGAGCACGAGCGGAGTAGAGTAAAACCTATGACTTCTTCACCTGAACACGCACCCGCTGATGCTCACACGCCCACTGGCACTCGCGCGTTGCGCTACCTGCTCATCTCCCGCGCGGGAGAGACCCTCCTCAACGACGACGGAACCCTGCACTACCTGACCGGTAGCAATGCTGCCGAGCCGCTGGCCGAGGACGCTATCCTGGCGCGCAGCGTGATTCGCCCCGCCGCCTATGGCGCAGATGCGGAGAAGAACAGTGAGGCAGAGAAGAACGGGGCGCAGGTGCACGTGCTCTATTGCGAGGACAAAACCCTCGCGCAAGTCGCCGCCGACCTGAACAACTCTCGGGTGCGCGCCTCCGCCAGTGGCTTCCGCTACTACCCGGTCCATGATGACCCGGAAGGCCGCGCCCACTACGCCACCGCCCTGGCACGCCGCGACTACCTCATCGACATGCGCTACTCCGCATACAGCGGCGAGGAAGCGCCCCTCGGCTCCAAGGGAATCCGCCGCACCGCCTCCGGCGAGATGGTGTTCCCCCGCATCGAACCCGCCGTCATGGCGCTGGTGACCAGCCGCGACGGCGAGCGCGTGCTACTGGCGAATAACCGCCAGTGGCACCCCAACCGCTTCGCCCTCATTGCCGGTTTCGTTGACCCTGGCGAGAACCTCGAAGAGGCAATCGCCCGCGAAGTCTACGAAGAAACCGGCCTGCACGCCCTCAGCACCGAGTACCGTATGAGCGATGTGTGGCCTTTCCCGCGTTCGCTCATGATTTGCTACCGGGTGCGCGTGGATGAGAACGAAACCATCATCCACCACGACGGTGAGATTCGTGCCGCACGCTGGTTCACCGCCGCTGAGCTGCGTGAGGCGATTGCTATTTCGGAGGAACGTGGCAACAGTGACGAGGATGACCCCGCCAAGCTGGAGCTGCCCGGCACGAACGCCGTCGCTCGCCGCATGATTGATGAGTGGCTCGCAGAAAAGCCCTAGTGATACACTGGTAGCTAAGCCCAACGGAGGGGGGTCCGTTTTGGCGTGCCCGGAAACGTTCTCATCGCAGAGCGGGTCCATCGGCAAACACCCAAACCGGCAACGACCACCAGATACCTATCTGTGGGTACTGCCCTGTGACCCCCTGCGCTGTCTAGAGCGCACCCGTTGGCAAGACTATCCCCTAGATTTAAGCGAGAAACTTAACGCATGTCTGAAAACACCGCTTCGCGCCCCGACCTTCGCAATGTGGCTATCGTGGCACACGTTGACCACGGCAAGACCACCATCGTCGACGCGATGCTGCAGCAGACCCACGCCTTCTCTGCCCACGCAGATGTTGAAGACCGAGTCATGGACTCCGGCGACCTCGAAAAGGAAAAGGGCATCACCATTCTGGCGAAGAACACCACCGTGTTCTACAACGGCCCTTCCGCCAACGGTGAGACCATCACCATTAACGTTATTGACACCCCCGGCCACGCCGACTTCGGTGGCGAGGTGGAGCGCGGCCTGTCCATGGTTGACGGCGTTGTGCTGCTCGTGGACGCATCCGAAGGTCCGCTGCCCCAGACCCGCTTCGTGCTGCGTAAGGCACTGGCTGCTAAGCTGCCCGTGATCCTCGTGGTGAACAAGGTGGACCGCCCCGACTCCCGTATCGACGAGGTCGTTGGCGAGTCCATGGACCTGCTGCTCGGCCTGGCATCTGACCTGGCGGACGAGGTTCCTGACCTGGACCTGGACGCTGTGCTGAACGTTCCGGTAGTGTACGCATCCGGTAAGGCTGGCGCTGCATCCCTGAACCAGCCCGCAGACGGCCAGCTGCCCGACAACGACGACCTTGAGCCGCTGTTCAAGACCATCATCGAGCACGTGCCCGCCCCCACCTACGACCCCAACGAGGTTCTGCAGGCACACGTGACCAACCTGGACTCCTCCCCGTTCCTGGGTCGTCTGGCACTGGTCCGTATCTTCAACGGCACCCTGAAGAAGGGCCAGACCGTTGCGTGGGCACGTCACGACGGTGAAATCAAGAACGTCCGCATCTCCGAGCTGCTGGCTACCAAGGCTCTCGAGCGTGTACCCGCAGAGTCCGCTGGCCCCGGCGAAATCGTCGCAGTGGCTGGTATCGAGGACATCACCATTGGTGAAACCCTCACCGACGCTGAGAACCCCAAGCCCCTGCCGCTAATCAAGGTGGACGATCCCGCGATCTCCATGACCATCGGTATTAACACCTCCCCGCTGGCTGGCCGCGTCAAGGGCGCAAAGGTCACCGCACGTCAGGTGAAGGACCGCCTGGACCGCGAGCTGATCGGTAACGTGTCCATCAAGGTTCTGCCCACCCAGCGTCCGGACGCGTGGGAAGTTCAGGGCCGTGGCGAGCTCGCCCTGGCTATCCTCGTGGAGCAGATGCGCCGCGAAGGCTTCGAGCTGACCGTGGGTAAGCCCCAGGTGGTTACCAAGACCATCGACGGCAAGGTCTACGAGCCCATGGAGCACATGATCATTGACGTGCCCGAGGAGTACCTGGGCGCTGTCACCCAGCTGATGGCTGCACGTAAGGGCCGCATGGAGAACATGGCGAACCACGGTACCGGTTGGGTCCGTATGGAGTTCGCTGTTCCCGCACGTGGTCTGATTGGTTTCCGTACCCAGTTCCTGACTGAGACCCGCGGTGCCGGTATTTCTTCCTCCTACTCGATTGAGCACGAGCCGTGGGCTGGCGACATTGAGTACCGCACCAACGGTTCGCTGATTGCTGACCGTGCCGGCGTGGTGACCCCCTACGCGATGATCAACCTGCAGGAGCGTGGCACCTTCTTCGTGGAGCCCACCTCCGAGGTGTACGAGGGCATGATCGTTGGTATGAACTCCCGTGCAGACGACATGGAAGTTAACATCACCAAGGAAAAGAAGCTGACCAACATGCGTTCTTCGACCGCGGACAACTTCGAAAACCTGACCCCGCCGAAGAAGCTGACCCTGGAAGAGTGCCTGGAGTTCGCTCGTGAAGACGAGTGCGTTGAGGTGACCCCCGAGGCGATTCGTATCCGCAAGGTTATCCTGGATTCCAACGAGCGTGTCCGCGAGTTCCGCCGCCGCGCCCGTGCGAACGACTAATACTGCCGAAGTTACTTCCTAGTGGTTGTAACTGTCGCATAGAGCCGCCGCTACCTTCTGTATGGAAGGTGGCGGCGGTTCTGTTTAACCGCCCCGATTCGTTCGGGAGATAACGGCGGGGCGGCGGGAGAGAAAGGGGGAGGTGAACAGGGCTCTTCTGCTTTCTGTCTAAAACTGCTTTCGAAAAGCCTGAACACCTCGCGCTGTACATGCGAGTGTGTAAGATAAAATAATGCGCCTGCACGGTGGCGGCACCCGTCCGCTACTCAACGTCTGCTGATCAACGATGTAAATTGCTGGCGCGCTTTGACTGTCCAAGAAACCCAACCCTGCGTATGAGAGGGAAAGCCTGTGTCTGAACCCGAGAACACTCAGCCTGATTCTGCGACCCCCAGCTACCCCACGCAGGGTGAGCGCATCGCCCCCGGATCGCGCCGTGACCTGCTGCCGAATAACTACGATGCGAAGAAGGCGCGCATCCTGTTTGTGCACGCACACCCGGACGACGAAACCTCCTCGACCGGCGCAACCATGGCGTACTACGCGCAGAAGGGTGCTGAGGTGTATCTGCTGACCGCGACCCGTGGCGAGCTGGGTGAGGTCATCCCCGAGGAGCTGCACCACCTGGAGGTCGGTAAGCCCGGTTGCCGCGATAACGGTGAGGCGCTGGGCGAGTACCGCACGGGTGAGCTTGCCGGCGCTATCAAGGCGCTGGGCGTGAAGAAGCAGTTCTTCCTGGGGCAGGAACCCGCCGTTGCGGAGGGCACGTTGCCGCTGTACCGTGACTCCGGCATGGCGTGGGGCCCGGAGGGTAAGCCCGTCGCCAACCCGGTGGCGGCGGCTGATTCGTTGACCGCGCAGCCGCTGGAACCGCAGGCTCAGGCTCTGGTTGCCGCTATCCGCGCCCTCAACCCGGATGTTCTGGTCACCTACGATTCGGACGGCGGCTACGGCCACCCCGACCACGTGCGCGTGTACGAGATCGTGCACCGCGCCCTGCAGATTCTTGAAGATGACGAGGACCGCCCGATTCTCACCTGGGGTATTGAGGGCGAGTTCGATACGGCTGATCAGCGCGTGCAGGCGGCAATCTATGGTGACGGCACCGCCAAGCGCAAGGCGATGGAGGCGCACCGCACCCAGATTACGGTGGTGGACGAGAAGACTTTCGAGTACTCGAATAAGGTGCCGCAGAAGATTTCTGCCGTGGAGACTTTCCGTGTGCTCGACGGTGACCCGACCGCGACCGTGCACCCGAAGCCGCAGGAGGCTGGTCTGGTGGCGGGCATTCTGACCGGCTCGATTCTGGGTATTTTTGCCGGTATTGCCGGGTCGATTTACCACGCTTGGGTCGTGTATGCGGGGGATACCGCCCTGCCCCTCGGCTTGCTGGTGGCGTACCTGACGGTGTTCTTTACCGCCCTGTGGTGTGCCCTGTCGTTGCGTCGCGGCTACGCGGCGGCGGTCGTGGCTGTTGCAGTGTTCGTGACCGTGTACGTGCTCGGTTACGGTCGCCCCGATTCGCCGTTTGTTTTGGTGAACCCGGGCCATTCGGCGATTGGCTTCTACGGTGCCCTGTGGTGGTTTGGTGCCCCGGTTGCGGCGATGCTGGGCATGCTCGTGTACACGCGCGCTCGCGTGAAGGACGCACAGTATTTCTCGCCGCGTGCGGCGCATCAGCGTGCGCGCGCTAAGAAGTAGCTTGAAGGCTATTACTATGTCATAACGTGGGGGAGGGGCGTTCCGGTCTGCCGGGGCGCCCCTCCTGCTGTTTTGGGCGCGGCACAGTTGCTGTCTTCTGCCCCCGCCGGACAGAGGCCCGGATAGCGGAAAATAGGGAAGAAAATTTATGCGTTATTCGGTGAATTTAGCGGGGTGGAAATAGTGGCGACCTCATCAAAAAATTCATGTGACGAAGATTTCATTTTTGGCTTAATCTATTTTTAAAAGCCTGCCGACTAGCCGTAATGCAAATAAATACCAGGTCAGCCTAGCCTAAAAAATACCCCCATAAACCCAATGACCCACTGTCTGATACACCACGAAAATACTGTTAAACAGTCAGCGCGCGATAGACTATACACAGACTTCCCCGCCGGGTACCACCTACTCGGCGGTTTACTCTGTAGATTTTGCCCTGCAGCAGACGACCCGCAGACCGGCGGGCACGGGGCGAACAGCTTCTAGAAAGGCACACCAATGACCTACGTAATCGCGCTTCCCTGCGTGGATGTCAAAGACCGCGCATGCGTTGAAGAATGCCCCGTCGACTGCATCTACGAAGGCGAACGCACCCTGTACATCCACCCGGATGAGTGCGTGGACTGCGGCGCCTGCGAGCCCGTCTGCCCCGTAGAAGCAATCTACTACGAAGACGACGTCCCCGAAGAGTGGAGCGAATACGTCAGCGCCAACGCAGACTTCTTCGACGACCTGGGTTCCCCGGGCGGCGCAGCAAAGCTCGGCCCCACCGGCAAGGACGTGCCCTTCATCGCGGCGCTGCCCCCTCGTGGCGAGTAATCCCTGCGGCGAATAATAGCGACAACCGCATAGACTGACCGCACCCGCTAACGGGTGCCAAGAGCCTCCATCACAGCACCCGGTGCCCACGCACCGTCTAGGCGCTGGAATGGAGGCTCTTGCTGTAGGCACGCCAGCGCACGGACGCTAGACTAAAATGACGAAAACTATTCCCAAGCAACCAGGTGACACAATGACTTACGGCCTGAACCTGCCCGAATACCCCTGGGAGGCGCTCGCCCCCTACCGCGCAACCGCGGCCGCCCACCCGGACGGCCCGGTGGACCTGTCCATCGGCACCCCGGTTGACCCGACCCCGCAGAACATTCGCGAGGCGCTGGCGGCTGCCTCTGACGCTCCCGGCTACCCGACCACCCACGGCACCCCCGCCCTGCGTGAGGCTATTGCCGAGTGGTTTGAGCGCCGACGCGGCGTGAAGGGCCTGAGCCCGGAGGCAATCATGCCCACGGTCGGCTCGAAGGAGCTCGTGGCGTGGCTGCCGTTCCTGCTGGGTCTGGGCCCGGGCGATGTGGTCGTGTACCCGCGCGTTGCGTACCCCACCTACGATATGGGTGCCCGCTTCGCCCGCGCCGAGTCCGTGCCCGCCGATAGCTTGGATGAGCTGGACGCTGACACCCGCAGCCGTGTGAAGCTGATTTGGGTGAACTCCCCGGCGAACCCGAACGGCACGGTCCGTACCGTGGAGCAGCTGCGTGAGATTGTGGCGCAGGCGCGCGAAATCGGTGCCGTGGTGGCATCCGATGAATGCTACGCGGAGCTCGGTTGGGGTGCCTGGGATGAGGCGCGCGGCGGTCAGCCGGTGCCGTCCATCCTGGATCCGCGCGTGTGTGACGGCGACTTCACCGGCCTGTTCGCGGTGTACTCGCTGTCGAAGCAGTCGAACCTCGCCGGTTACCGTGCCGCGTTCATTGCCGGTGCCCCCGAGCTGATGCCGAACCTGATTAATAGCCGCAAGCACGCCGGCATGATTGTGCCCGCACCCGTGCAGGCCGCGATGATGGTTGCGCTGGCTGATGAGGCGCACGTGGCGGCGCAGAAGGACCTGTACCGTGCCCGCCGCGAGGTACTGCAGGAGGCGATTGCCGCCGCCGGTGGCCGCATCGAGAATTCTGAGGCTGGCCTGTACCTGTGGACCACTTTCGGTGAGTCCACCTGGGATTCGATTGGTCGCTTGGCGGAGCTGGGTATTATTGCTGGCCCCGGCGTGTTCTACGGCGAGGACGGCGAAGGCTACGTGCGTATTGCCCTGACCGCTTCTGATGAGGCGGTGGCGAAGGCTGCTGAGCGTCTGAAGGCATCGGCCGCTAAGTAGCCCCGACGGGTCTAACTAGCCCGCATAGCAGAAAGCCCCCGCACCCTCCCGAAAGGGGAGTGCGGGGGCTTTGCCGTATCCGCTGATTGTCGTTGGCTGAGGAGCCAGAACGAGAAGGGCTACTTGCGGTCGCCGGGCAGAACGAACATCTGAACGGTCGGCGGGTTCGGGTTATCCAACGCATCTGGAATCAGGTTTCGGGTCACCTTCGCGGAGGTGCGCGACGCCAGCCTGTCCGTAATGCCGGTTGCTACAGCCGTCAGCACGAAGTTCACCGTCACGAAGAGTGCCGCCGCCAGAATCAGGGTCTGCAGCACGTTGCCGTCACCGGAACCGATGCGGCGCGCCGAAGCGAGCAGCTCGGGGTAGGAGATGATGTAACCGAGGGCGGTGTCCTTCAGAATCACAACGAACTGGCTGAGCATCGAGGGCATCATCGCGGTGAACGCCTGCGGAAGCAGGATCCGAATCAGCGTCTGGGTCGGGGTCAGACCAATCGCAAGACCCGCCTCGCCCTGACCGCGAGGAAGTTGCTTCACGCCCGAACGCAGTAGCTCAGCAATCACCGAGCCGTTGTACAGGGTCAGACCAATCACCACGGCGATGAAGGGCAGCTGAGCCGGCGGAAGGCCGCTGTACTTGCCCAAGAACAGCCAGAAGAAAATCATCATGATCAGCACTGGCACGGCGCGGAAGAACTCTACCACCACGGTGCCGAACCAGCGGATAACGCGGTACTGGGAGAGTCGAGCAATACCGAAGACCACACCGAACGCAACCGAGGTAACCACCGAAACCGCTGCCGCCGACAGGGTCGAGGCAAGGCCCGGCAGGTAGTAGGAGCTCCAGGCGCGGGCGGTGAACAGGTCAGTCCACTTTTCTGCCTCCAGCTGCCCCTTCTGACCCATCACGGTCAGCACATACACCGCAAATAGTGCAAAAAGGACTACCGCAGCAATGTTGAAGATGCGGATACGACGCTGCGCGATAGGACCCGGCTCGTCGAAAAGCACCGAAGAAGCGGCGCGGGTGTCATTACTGATAAAAGGGTTTTTCATCGCTTCACCGCCAGCTTACGGGATGACCAGGTGGTCAACGCACCAATGGGAACAACAATGATGACAAAGCCCATCGCAAACATGATGAAGATAGCAAGCACCATGTTCGCGTCGAACTCAATCATGGATTTCATCAGCCCGGAGGCCTCCGCCACCGACGCGACCGAGGCGACAGTGCTGTTCTTCGTCAACGCAATCAGAGTATTGCCGAGCGGGGTAATGGCGCCGCGTAGAGCCTGAGGGAAAATCACCAGGCGGGCGGTGTCGAAGAAACCCAGACCGATAGCGCGTGCCGCCTCAGCCTGACCCTTCGGCACGGTGTTCACACCCGAACGGATCGCCTCGCAGATAAACGCCGAATGGTAAATCGACAGGGCAATGACCGCGTACACGAAGAAGTTCGTGTCGAAATCGTGCGAGAAGGAGAGCTGGAACTGCGTCCACACACCCAAAATGGCGAAAGTCATCATGATGGTGAGCGGAGTATTACGGACAGTATGCACATAGGCGGTGCCCACCCAGCGCAGGGACGGGACGGGGCTGATGCGCATGAGCGCCAGCACAGTACCGAGAACGAACGAGCCAAGAGCCGCCCAGAAGGTCAGCTGAATATTGGTCATGAAGGCGCCAACCACATCGTACTTGGACAGGAGGGTGCCGAGTTGGTCAAAGAATGACATTCGTGAACCTCTCTAGAGGCCTAGGCGCAGGAGGTGCCCAGGTGCGGCGGGTTGGTTTCGGTGTTGTAGTGGTAGCCGGTGCCTTCGGTGTACTTGGTGATGAGCTTCTCCCAGGTACCGTCGGCAACCATCTCGTTGATGGCGTTGTTCACGGCTTCGCACTTGTCAGTGCCCTTGGGCAGACCCACGCCGTAGCGTTCGGTCGTGAAGGGGGAGCCGACCACTTTCAGCTTGCCCTTGTTCGCTTTGGTGGCTGCCAGACCGGCGAGGGTAATGTCGTCGGTGGTGACGGCGTCCACCACGCCGCCGTTGAGGGCGACCACGCAGTCGGAGTAGCTGTTCTGCTTGACCAGGTTCACGTTCTTGGCGAACTTGTCCTGCACCTTCTGGGCGCTGGTGGAGCCGGTGACGGAGCAGAGGTTCTTGCCGTTGAGGTCGTCCGGGCCGTGAATATCGGTGTTATCGGCACGCACGAGCAGGTCCTGACCAGCCGTGTAGTAGGGGCCGGCGAAGTCCACGGTCTTCTTGCGGCTTTCAGAGATGGAGTAGGTCGCAAAAATCATGTCTACCTGACCGGTGTTGAGCATGTTTTCGCGGTTAGCGGCGGGGGATTCGACGAACTCAATCTGCTCTTCGGAGTAGCCGAGCTTACCGGCGACGTAGCGTGCCACCTCCACGTCGAAGCCGGTGTAGGTGTTGCCGTCCTGGTAACCGAGGCCGGGCTGGTCTACTTTGATGCCGATGCGGATCTTGTGGTCGCTGTCTGCGCTGGAGCATCCGGCGAGGACGCCGGTCAGAGCGAGGGATGCTGCTGCGGCGAGTGCCGCGAGCCTACGTGAATATTTTTGCATGTCGGTCCCTCTGCTTTAGTGGTTGATGATCTTGGAGAGGAAGTCCTTGGCGCGCTCGCTCTTCGGGTTGGTGAAGAACTCGTCCGGGTGCGCCTCTTCGATGATCTCGCCGTCGGCAAGGAAGACGATGCGGTCTGCCGCCTTGCGGGCAAAACCCATCTCGTGGGTCACCACGATCATGGTCATGCCTTCCCTCGCGAGGGAGACCATGGTGTCGAGCACCTCGTTGACCATTTCGGGGTCGAGCGCGCTGGTGGGTTCGTCGAAGAGCATGACCTTGGGCTTCATGGCGAGTGCACGGGCGATGGCGACGCGCTGCTGCTGACCGCCGGAAAGCTCTGCGGGCATCTTGTGCACCTGGGAATCCACACCGACCTTCGCGAGCAGGTTCATGGCTTCTGCTTCTGCCTCTGACTTGGACATTTTGCGGATTCGGCGGGGCCCAAGGGTTACGTTATCGAGGATGTTCTTGTGCGCGAAGAGGTTGTAGGACTGGAAAACCATGCCGACTTCGGCGCGGAGCTTGGCGAGTGCGCGGCCTTCTTCGGGTAGTTCTTGTCCGTCAATGGTGATGGATCCGCTGGTGATAGTTTCGAGGCGGTTGATGGTTCGGCAGAGGGTGGATTTGCCGGAACCGGAGGGGCCGAGGAGGACGACGACCTCACCTTTTCCCACGGAAAGATTGATGTTCTTCAGAACGTGGTTGGTGCCGTAGTACTTGTTGACGTTGGCGATTTCGATGAGGTTTTTCTGCGCTTCGGGAGCTGCCTGTGCGGACATTTTGAACCCTTTCACGTGAGGTGCGTCTATGATGCGGGTTGTCTGTATGCTGAGTTTTCAGCTTACGCCTCAGACGGTTTCCTGTCTGCAAAATATTCACTTTACTGGGTAAGCAATGTGAATTTTTAAGCATGAATGCATAGTTATAGTATTTTTGACGTAAAAATATGGGTAAAAAACACCCCATCTTCACAAAAGGCTCTGACTAGGGAATATATTCTTCCCTTTCTCTACGCACTCACGAGGTGTCAAACGCCTTTGGGGAGGTAGTCACGACTTGGTAAAAATTTCGAAAAAAGCGCACAAAAGTGCCCGATAGGTGAGATAACACCTATCGGGCACTCTTCAACACCCCTCACACGGGGCTAAAACAGCTTAGGCTTCGTAACCGTTGGGGTTGTTCTTCTGCCAGTTCCAGTGGTCGCGAACCATGGTCTTAATGTCGCGGCTAGCGCTCCAACCCAGATCCGCCAGAGCAGAGGAAGGATCAGCGTAAGAGACCGCAACGTCACCGGGGCGACGATCCACAATCTTGTACGGCAGCTCCTTACCGCACGCCTCCTCGAACGCGTGCAGAACCTGTAGAACCGAGTAGCCGTTACCGGTACCCAGGTTCCAGGTGTGCAGACCGCCGTGCTGGGTAATGTAATCCAGTGCCTTCAGGTGACCGTCAGCCAGGTCAACCACGTGGATGTAGTCGCGCACACCGGTACCGTCAACGGTCGGGTAGTCGTTACCGAAGACGTTCAGGTGCTCGCGGCGACCCACAGCAACCTGCGCGATGAAGGGCACCAGGTTGTTCGGGATACCCGCCGGGTCCTCACCGATACGGCCGGACTCGTGCGCACCAACGGGGTTGAAGTAACGCAGCAGAGCAATGTTCCACTTGGAGTCGGAAGCAGCCAGGTCAACCAGCATGTCCTCGATGTGCTCCTTGGTGCGGCCGTAGCAGGACTGCGCATCCATGTTCATCTTCTCAATCAGAGGCATGGACTCGGGCTCACCGTACACGGTAGCGGAGGAGGAGAACACGATGGAGTGGCAGTCAGCCTCGTCCATTGCGTACAGCAGGTTCAGGGTGCCAGCCACGTTGGTCTGGTAGTACCACAGCGGCTTCTCTGCGGACTCGCCCACAGCCTTCAGACCCGCAAAGTGAATCACAGCGTCGGGACGAACCTGCTTGAAGAGAGCCTTCATACCTTCGAGGTCGAGCAGGTCAACCTTGTGGAACTCGGGGGCGCGGCCAGCGAGTTCAGCGACGCGCTTGAGGGACTCCTCGGAAGAGTTCGCGAGGTTATCCATGACGACGACGTCGTGGCCTGCCTTGAGCAGTTCAAGTACAGTGTGGGAGCCGATGTAGCCGGCGCCGCCGGTAACGAGTACCTTCATGATGTCCTTTCGGGCTTTATATATCCGGAAAAAGTGCTCCGGATGGGGGACAAAAGCTGTTGAGCTGTATCTAATAGTACAGCCGTGCACGCGGCGTAAGTACTGCGGGACACTGTGCGCTTGTGCACTCTGATGTGAGCACATGGGAGGCGTTATTGAGGCGTGTCGACACTCGCCCCCACCTCGCTGTATAGCTTGCGTCTAATCCCACCAGAAATACCACTGACGGCTCTGGTGAATAAACTCCGTCAGCTGCTCAATATCCTCAAACACCTGGAACGGAAGATCGGAACAGAACGCGAACTGTTCGACCGCCAGATTCTTCGTCTCGACCGGGTCGGTGACGGGGCGTTCCACCAGAAACTCCAGGCAGTCAGCACCGTCAAGAGCCGCCGGGCTGGCGCCGTACTTTTCACGCCAATAGTGGGTGAACGCCAGCTGTGTTTCAGCGTCTGGGCAGCCATTCCAGCCGCCGAAGGGCAGGTATGCGGGAATATCGGCGGGGTCATCGGTCGGAATCTGCAGCAGGAGCATCTCGCCTTTCTCCTCTTCATCCAGGAGCTCGTAGCAGAGTAGGGCAGAAAGAGTCGGGGCCTCATCTTCGGGCTCCTCATCGGGCAGAAAATCGGAGCTCATAAACTCGTCAACAAGCTCGTTGAGGTTGAAGTCGTCAGGGCCCTCCTCGTGAGCATCTTCGCCATCATCGGTAACCTTGCGCAGCTGCTGGGCAATGACTGCGCTGCCGTATTCTTCTGCGGAGGCGCCACCCCGGGCGGTACGGTAACGCTGCAGAACAGCACGGGTGTAGGCGCTCACCTGCTCGGGGGTCAGAGTCTCAACATCGTCAATGATGTCGTGTTCAAGGGACACCGCAATGACCATGCTTTCAAGCACCGTATCGTTCAGGTTCAGGAAGAAGGGAACGAACCCCTCCGCACGCCCCAGCTGAGCCAACTCATCGTAACGAGCCATGGCATCAGCGGCAGGAGCGCCCATTGGAATACGCTCGTGCGGGTAGGGGAAAAGTCGCATAAAGTGCCGGTAGGTTTCGCTCATCGTCGACTCTGACTTAGTTGATTCGGGCATCTGAGTTCCTCTCTGAACTGTACAAGTGGTCAGTCATGGCGGGTGGGTTGTACCCGGTACTACCAGCCTAGCGAAAGCCCGAGCATCCCGCCCTGAAAATGGTCACCGTAGCCGCCGCGGATTCGCGCCCAGCCTATGAGAGCGGCGAAAAGAGGAGCCTCGGGCAGAGAAAAAGGGGCCGGGATGCTTCACACATCCCGACCCCAAAGTTCACGGGCCGCCCCGCACTAGTTCAGGTGCAGACTAGTTCAGGTGCAGTGCCTCGTTCAGTTCCACGGTGTTCTTCGCACGCGGCAGAACCTCAATCGCGCCGCTCAGCGAATTACGGCGGAACAGCAGGTTCGACACACCGGACAGCTCCGCAGCCTTCACCACGCGCGCCTCCTGACCGGGCAGCAGAACGCTCACTCGTGAACCGGCGGTCACGTACAGGCCAGCCTCAACCACGCAGTCATCGCCCAGGGCAATACCGATGCCGGACTCCGCACCCAGCAGGGAACGCTCACCAATGGACACGCGCTTCTTACCGCCGCCCGAGAGGGTACCCATCGTGGAGGCGCCGCCACCCACATCCGAGCCGTCGCCCACCACAACGCCCTGAGAAATACGGCCCTCAACCATGGAGGTGCCCAGGGTACCGGCGTTGAAGTTCACGAAGCCCTCGTGCATCACGGTCGTGCCGGACGCCAAGTGCGCACCCAGGCGCAGGCGATCACCGTCACCAATACGCACGCCGGCGGGAACCACGTAATCCACCAGGCGCGGGAACTTATCAATGTGGCTCACGCTCAGGTGGCCCAGCTTGCGCAGACCAATCGCCAGCTTCTGGAATTCGGCGGCAAGCACCGGGCCGTGGTTGGTCCACGCAACATTCGCCAGGGTGCCGAACAGGCCGTCCAGGTTCAGCTCGTTGGGGCGAACCAGAGTGTGGGAGAGCAGGTGCAGACGCAGGTACGCGTCGACCGCGTCTTCGGGTGCCTCATCCAGGTTGATGGATGCGGTACGCACCTCGGTGCGGGCATTGCGCGCCGGGTGCTCGGCGGCCAGTTCCTCCAGCTCGTCCGCGATGGACAGGTCGGGGGTCTGGGTGAGGGAGGGAGCGGGGAACCAGGCATCCAGGACGGTGCCGGCGTGCTCGCCAGAGACAACAACATTGACCAGTGCGACGCCGGAGGCGTAACGGGGAGTGTTTTCAGACATGCCTCCCATTATAGTTTTGGGGGTGAGAGCCCCTTCAAGACCGTCTCATATGCTCGATATGGGCGTTGTGGGCGCGGGTGTGTGTACCGGGGAACCTGTAAGGTGGAAGGATGAGCGTTTCCCCGAATATTTCTGAGCGTCACCCTGTACCGCAGCCGCCCCTGAACTTGGACGTGTCCATGCCCGAGCTGACGCGTGCCCTGCTGGATTACGAGTCGGTTTCCGGCAATGAGCAGCCAATTGCTGACGCCGTGCACATGGCGCTGTCGTTCTGCCCGCACCTGCACCTGACCCGTGACGGGGACGCCATTATCGCCCGCACCGAGTTCCCGCCGCTACCCGGCGTTGAGGGGGAACGCACCCGCATTATTCTTGCCGGTCACCTGGACACCGTGCCCCTGCCCACCGTTGAGGGCTCGCTGGGTACCGTGCCGTCCACGGTGCGTGAAGAAGAGGACGGGTACGTGCTCTACGGCCGCGGCGCCACCGACATGAAGGGCGGCGTGGCGGTTCAGCTGAAGCTTGCCGCCGAACTGACCGCGCAGGACACCGACTACAACCTGACCTACATCTTCTACGACAACGAAGAGGTCGCCAGCGAACTCTCCGGCCTGGCGCGTCTAATCCGCAACCACGGCGAGCTCATCACTGACGCAGACTTCGGTGTGCTGCTTGAACCGACCAACGGCACCATTGAGGGCGGCTGCAACGGCACCATGCGTTTCTTCGTGCGCACCCGCGGCCTTGCCGCCCACTCGGGACGTGCATGGCGCGGCGAGAACGCAATTCACGCACTGGCACCGGCGTTGGCGGCGCTCGCCTCCTACGAACCGAAGACTATCGCGGTGGAGGGCCTGGACTATCGTGAGGGCCTGAACGCGGTGCAGATTTCTGGCGGCGTTGCCGGTAACGTGATTCCTGACGCGGCGGCAATGCACGTGAACTACCGGTTCGCCCCGGACAAGACACTGGATGAGGCGGTCGCCCACGTGCGTGAGGTCTTCGCCGGTTATGAGCTGGACTTTGTGGATCTTTCCCCGGCGGCACGCCCCGGCCTGGACACCCCGCTGGCGGCTTCCCTGATTGAGGCGGTGGGGCAGGAGCCTCAGCCGAAGTACGGGTGGACGGACGTGGCGCGCCTGAGCGAGATCGGTATTCCCGCGGTGAACTTCGGCCCCGGTGACGCCCTGCTGGCTCACACCGATAACGAGCACGTGAGCTTTAGCCAGCTGACCCGCTGCCACGCGGATTTGCGTGCCTGGCTGCTCAGCGACCGTGACGAGGACTAGTCGCGGCGCTAACTCTGTTGGTGCTGATTCTGCCGGTGCTGGCGCTACTATTTGAATTTAGGTGACCGTCAGGGGTTGACGGTCCTGCATGATATGAGATTGACATGAACTTTCTTCTGATTCTGCTTGCCCTGCTGATTTCGGGCATTGCGGTGCTCTCCGTTGTGGCGCTCGGTGGTGAGCGTGCCGTGCCTGGTGCCGCGTTCTTCAGCGGTGTGGGCCGTGACGGTCTGGGCACCTTTGACCGTGTGGAGGATTTCGGCTTTATCGCTCCTCTCGTCGGTGCACCCGAAGAGGACAAGACACACGAGAACGCACCCGCCGCTGAGTCTGCTGCTTCGACCGCAGAATCTGCTGATGCTAACGTCGCTGCCGCTGAGCCGGTTCGTCGCGGTGCGGTTCCGCTGGCTGATGATGCGGAGAGCACCTTGAGCGCGCATGACTTTGTGGAGAAGCGAAAGAACCCGCAGGCTGAGGGGAACTAACGCCCGTGAGTGTTTCGCCTGAACGTAATAGTGCTTCCCCCGCGTATTCTCCCGCGCAGGGTGCCGCCACCCCCGCCTCCGGCGAGGAACGGAGCGAGTCCTTTGACGAGCTGCTGACCTGGGCGTACACCGCCACCGGTGAGCGCCTGCGCCGGGTGGGGGAGCGTCTGCGTGCCCTGCCCGCGTGGCTGTCGGTGCTGCTGATTTATGGTCTGTCCCGCGTGTGGGGTTTCATCGTGTTTGCCGTGGTCGGGCAGCAGCAGCTGCGCAGCCCGTGGGGTCAGCATCTGGACTACCTGTCGTTCATTAGCATCTGGGATGCCGGCTGGTATGAGCAGATCGCGGTACAGGGCTACCCGAGCCAGCTGCCGGTGGATGCAACGGGTGCGGTTCAACAGAATCAGTGGGCTTTTTACCCGATTTTCCCGCAGCTTTCCGGATCTATTAGCCATGCGACGGGCATCGGATACTACCCGGTGGCGGCGACGGTTGCTCTGCTTGCCGGTTTCGCAGCGGCGTGGGTGATTTACCTGCTGTTTGAGGCGTCGTTGAAGGCGACCGGTTTCAAGAGTGAGGAGTCGCCTTCTGCCCTGTCCATGTGGGCTGTGGCGTTGGTGTCGTTCTTGCCGGTGGCGCCGGTGCTTCAGGTGCCGTATGCGGAGTCGCTGAACCTGGTGTTCCTTGCCGGTGCGCTGCTGTGCCTGGTTCAGGGACGATACGGTCTGCTGGTTCCTGTGGCGGCGTTGGCGTGCCTGTCCCGCCCGGTGGGTGTGCCCCTGGGCGCGGCTGCCGGCCTGTGGTGGTTTGCGTGCTGGGTGCGTTCGAGCCGCCAGTCGGGCATGGGCACGGCGTTTGTGCGTCATCTGGGGCAGCTGGTCAGCGCCTTGGTGGTGTGTGCGTGTGCGCTGGTGTGGCCTGCGATTGCGTGGTGGGCTACGGGCCGTGTGGATGCGTACACCGCCACGGAGACGGCGTGGCGCGGTACCCATTTGGCGCCGATTCAGCCGTGGCTTTCGCAGGGGTACCTGTACTTTGGGTATGCGGCTCCGGTGTTGCTGACTCTTCTGATTTTGGGCTTTATCGCTCTGTGTTTGAGCCCGCTGGCGCGTAGGGTTTTGGCGGCTCCGCTGAACCTGTGGTGCCTGAGCTATTTTGCGTATTTGATTCTGTTTTTGAATCCGCAGTCGTCGACGTTCCGTCTGTTGTTGCCGTTGTTCCCGTTGGTGATTGTGGTGGCGGCGGCGAGCCGTTCGCGGGCGTATCGTTGGGCGTTGTTGGTGGCGGGTGCGTGTGCGCAGTGGGGCTGGGTTGGCTGGCTGTGGCATTGGAAGCAGCTCCCCGGCGGTGGCGATTACCCGCCGTAAACCGCTGAATCTATCCAACGGATGTTTGAGACCGCCGGTGTGCTGCCGGCGGTCTTTTGCGTTCGGAAGGTGGGCGTGCCTGCGGTTGGAGCCGCAGCGTTTTAACCCGGCGGTGGAGACTACCCGCCGTAAACCGAATATTGTGTCAGGAGACCGCTGGTGTGCTGCCGGCGGTCTTTTGTGTTCTTAGCCGTGAGCGCAATGCTCCTCCGCGGTGCTGTAGCGTACGCCTTCTGCTTGTCCAGAGCTTAAAGACACGTCCAGAAAGCGCCGCGGGTTCGGCGGTGCTGGCTCGGAACTGATAATCTATATTCTGTGTTTGGTATTAGTGGCACCGAGTTGATTATTTTGGCCATCATCACGTTTGTGGTGATTGGTCCCGAACGCATGCCCGAATACGCCCGCCAGATTCGTGAATTCGTCAAGACCGTGCGCCGTATGGCGTTCGACGCGAAGGACGACTTCAAGGAAGCCCTGGGCGAGACGGGTCTGGAAGATATTAACTGGCGCCAGTACGATCCCCGCCAGTACGATCCGCGCGTGATTGTGAAGCAGGCGTTCGCTGAGGATGACGCCGAGCGTGAGCGTGAGGCGAAGGAACGTGAAGAGGCGCTGCTGAAGGAGAAGGAAAAGTCGGAGAGCCGTGCTCTTCCGCGAGGCGCATACGCCCCCTTCGACGTGGACGCAACCTAAGATTTTGAATAGATAAGAACCCCGCACCGTGATGGTGCGGGGTTCTTTCTGTTCTCAGCTTTTGCCGTCAGCTTCTAGACGGCTAGATCTCTATACGAAGAGCGGCAGGCTTTGACCCGCCCGCGACTCGCCCGACTGCAACAGCTGCGAGGCGATGGACTGAATCTCTTCGGCGGTGGGGGAGTTCGGGTGGCTCCAGACCACCGGGGTGCCCTCGTCGCCGCCGGTACGCAGGTTCACATCCAGCGGGACAGAACCGAGCAACGGTACCGGGTAGGAGAGCGCCTCCGAAAGACGCTCAGCGAGCACCTGACCGCCGCCAGAACCGAACATGTCGAGCACGGTACCGTCCGGCAGGGTCATGGCAGCCATGTTCTCGACCACGCCCACGACCTTCTGACCGGTCTGCAGGCTCAGGGTACCGGCACGCTCCGCCACATCCACCGCGGCGTGCTGCGGGGTGGAAATAAGCACCAGCTCCGCATTCGGCAGCAGCTGAGCCATGGAGATGGCAATATCGCCGGTGCCGGGCGGCAAATCGAGCAGCAGCACATCCAAGGCGCCGAAGTGCACGTCCATGATGAACTGCTCCAGGGCACGGTGCAGCATGGGGCCGCGCCACGCCACCGGCTCGTTGCCCTTGAGGAACATGCCGATAGAAATCACGCGAATAAAGCCGCCGCTGACCTTCTGCTCACCCCAACGCTGGGCGGGGGCGGGCACATCCACGGTCGGCGGAAGAATCAGGTCATCCAGGCGGGTCGGGGCGTCGGTAATACCCAGCAGACCCGGGATGGAGAAGCCGTGCACATCCGCGTCAATAATGCCCACCGCAAGCCCGCGCGAGGCGAACGCGGCGGCAAGATTCGCGGTCATGGAGGACTTACCCACGCCACCCTTACCGGACACCACACCGAACACGCGGGTCAGCGAACCGGGTGCGGTAAACGGGTTGGAACGCTCCGGCTTAAGCATCGAACGCAGAGCGGAACGCTGCTGCGGGTTCATCGCACCCACCTGCAGTTGCACACGCTCGATACCCTCAACGGTGGTGGCGGCGTCACGAACCTGCTGCTCGATGGTGTTCTTCAGCGGGCAACCCTCAATGGTGAGTAGCACCGTGACCTCAGCCCAGTGGCGGCCGGGAATCGGCTCACCGTGCTCATCCAGTTCAGGATGCACGAGCGCAGTCTCAACCATGCCCAGCTCCGTAATGGGGCGGCGCAATTCGGGGTCTTCAACGCGGGCGAGCGCCGCGTATAGGGCATCCTGCAGCGGGTTATCAGCGGTCACGGGCGCCTCCCTCACGGGTACGCTCTGCTTGCTGCTGCGCCTGCTGAGATTCGCGGCTCTGAGGCTGGCTCAAATCGCCGTGACGGGAATCCTGCGTGGAGTCCTTCACAGAATCCTTCGCAGAGCGTTCAGCCTTGTCAGAAGACTTCTCGGTACCGGTCTCGGCACCCGCAGATTCCTTCTGCTCAGGGTTCTTCTCGGAGTTCTTCTCGGAGCCCTGCTCCTCAGCGTCCTTTTCCTCGCCCTCGGAGATATCGATATCGTCGATAGCCTCCTCCAGGTCCTCAATGTCCTCACTGATGTCCTGCAGCTGCTCGGCGTGACGCTCCTGCTCCTGCGCAATGTTCTGCAGTTCCTCAAGAATGTCACGCAGCTCACTACGGACGAAGTCACGGGTCGCAACCTCACGCAGAGCAATACGCAGCGAAGCAATCTCGCGGGTCAGGTACTGGGTCTCCTCCAGGTTCTGCTGGTCACGCTTACGGTCCTCAGAGGCCACCACGCGGTCGCGGTCATCCTGACGGTTCTGCGCCAACAGCAGCAGGGGAGCAGCGTAAGAAGCCTGCAGGGACAGCATCAGGGTCAGCAGGGTGAAGTTCAGGCTACGCGGGTCAAACTGCATCTCCTCCGGCGCCAGGGAGTTCCACGCCAGCCACACGCCACAGAAAATGGTCATCCACATCAGGAACTGCGGGGTACCCATGTAGCGTGCAAAGCCCTCAGTCATGCGGCCGAAAGCGTCCGGGTTGGGGCTCGAGAACAGCTTCGGCTTGCGGGTGCCGGGGGTGCTCAGCTGAGAGTCGCTACGCTGCGGGCGGGAGTCGCCGCGCTCGCGGTTGCGTTCAGCGTACTTCTTCTCCAGGCGGTCCTTGAGGATGCGTGCCTTATCGATGCGGGGGTTCTCTTCGGTACGGTTTGCGTCGCGGCGGTTCGAATCAGGCAAAGCGTCGTCCTACCTTTCGTACGGGAGTTCCATCATCGTAAGTGCGCCAGTCTTCGGGTAGGAGCGCATCGAGCACGTCGTCGATGGTCACTGCGCCTACCAGGCGGTGCGATTCGTTCACAATGGGAACGATGGTCAGGTCATAGGTCGCCAGCACGCGTGCTAGCTCTTCCAAACTTGCCTGGTCAGAGACAGGCTCAGTATCGGTATCGAGGATGTGACCAATCGGCTCACTCGGCGGCACACGCAGCAACTTCTGCATGTGCACCAGACCCAGGTACTTGCCGGTCGGCGTTTCCAGGGGCGGGCGGGTCACCATGACGGCAGCCGCCATCGCCGGAGGGATCTCCTCGGCGCGGATGTGTGCGAGCGCCTCCGCAACGGTCGCCTCCGGGGAGAGGATGATTGGCACCGGGTTCATGAGCGAACCGGCGGTACCCTCGTCGTATTCGAGCAGTCGACGCACGTCGTCTGCTTCGTCGGGTTCCATGAGTTCGAGCAGCTTTTCACGCTGGGCGTCGTCCAGTTCGATAAGCAGGTCGGCGGCGTCGTCCGGTTCCATCTCTTCGAGGACCTGCGCGGCACGCTCGTCGTCCAGGTGCGAGAGAATCTGCACCTGGTCCTCGGCGGGTAGCTCCTGCAGAACGTCCGCGAGGCGTTCATCCTGCAGCTCGGCGGCGATTTCGACCATGCGCTTATCGCTCATCTCGTGGATGGCGTCCGCAAGGTCAGCGGGCTTGGAGTTCTCGTGGTTGGCCACGAACGCGGTTGCCGCCTGCGGTTCCACGTCGGTGGAGAGCACCGCCTCGTCCCAATCGACGATGAGGGTCTCCTTGGAGCGGCGGCGCCACGTGCTGGAGGAGGAACTGACGCGGGAGACGAACAGCTCGGTCACGCCCCAGTCGCCGTTGCGGCGCTGCTCAATGGCGACGTCCTCAATGACGGCGTCGCCGCTGCCGTCGAGCAGGCGCACGCGGCGGTCAAAGAGCTCACCCACGATGAGAGTCTCAGAGTTGCGCTGTTCGAAGCGGCGCAGGTTCACCAGGCCGGTTGAAATGATCTGTGAAGCGTCGATACTTCGCACACGGGTCATGGGCATGAACACACGTTTCTTGCCGAGCACCTCAACGATGATGCCGACAACAATGGGTTCGGTGCCCTTGGCGGGGCGGGCGCCCGCAATGGATGCGCCCAGGCCACGTTTGAGCACGACGACGTCTCGGAGACGGCCGAGGCGGTCACCGAAGGGGTCAAAAACGTCGAGGCCCAGAAGGCGGGCAATATAAATCTTGCTGGGGGTGCTGAACTTCGAATTGCTCACCTCTCTAGGGTACGCTCCGCCGCGGGGATTCGCACTTTGAGGGGCTTATTTGAACAGGTGTTCGCTACGCCTGTAGAGGAGCTGACTACCCACCGGGTCCAGGGTTAGGGCGGGCGGTAGAATAGGAGCCATGACTTCTAACCTGCCGAATATTCCCTCGACCCCGCCTTCTTCATATCTGGCCTCGCGCCTGGCGCAGGCTCAGGGCAAGCCCCTGCCCGCCGGTGAGGCGATCGCCTCCTTCGTGCGTCACGATGATGCGCTCGCCGCCTTTGACGTGCTCAGCGAGCAGGATTACCCGGTCACGGCGCTGTACCTGGTCAATGACGGTATCCGCCAGGTGGAGTACCCGGTACCGTTGCCGTATGGCCGTATCTTGACTTTTGCAGCGCTTCGAGGGGCAGGATTCGGTGCGTTTTTTGCACTGCTGGTTATAGCCTCGACTAATGACTCCTCTGCGTTTGAGGTAATAAAGTATGTGCTGCTGTCGATGGCTATGTTTGTGCTCTGGCAGATGTTCGTTTTGCGTCGCTCTCATGGGAGCCGCCATCCGATGCGTGCCGAATCAATTCCCTCGCGTACCGTGATGTACGCTCTGCCGGAGTACGCTCAGGATGCGCGCCGCGTGCTGGGTGCGCATCCTCGCTTTTCGGCGGCGGTTGCGGCTGCTCGTGCGGCGGCTGCCCCGGAGGCTTCGCAGGCTCGTGCGGCTCAGAGCACCGTCTCGATGAATGGTGCACCGGTTCCGACCGGTGCGCCGAAGGCTCCTTCGTACCGTGCGCAGGCGGGTAGCCAGCCGGCGCCGAACCAGAACCTGCCCGAGCGTGATGCGACCGCGCAGAACGCGGTGGCTCAGAGCGCGGCGCAGAACATGCCCGCGCCCACCCAGCCCACTCAGTCTGCTCAGCCTTCCGAGCAGGAACAGGCAAGCACTGACCAGGTAACCGCTCAGAAGTCAGAGCCGCAGAAGCGCCCGGCGCAGCGGTACGGTCTGCGCGTGGACGACCCGGAAGAATACGCGAAGCTGATTCAGCCCAAGCCGCAGCGTCCGACTCCGCGCCCGCAGGGCCTGCACGATAAGTCCTCGCAGGAGTCCGAATAACCGAACCTGCAACGGCGGTAGCTGCCCACAACGGCGGGAAACAGGCATAGAAGACAGTACTTAGAAGACACGAGAAAGCCCCTCACCGAACGAATCGGTGAGGGGCTTTCCCTATAAGACGTTACTAACGTAACTGGAGGGGGGCTAGGCGTTACTTCGCCAGCTTCGCCATCCACTCCTCAATACCCTCAACGGTGCGCGGCAGCGCAGCGGAGAGGTTCACGTTGCCGTCCTCGGTGCAGAGCACGTCGTCCTCAAGGCGGATACCGATACCGCGGTACTCCTCGGGGATAGACATGTCCTCTTCCTTGAAGTACAGTGCCGGCTCAATGGTGAAGACCATGCCCGGCTCCAGCTCAGCCCACATGTACAGTTCAGCCTTCGCCTGCGCGCAGTCGTGCACGTCCAGACCCAGGTGGTGGCTGGTGCCGTGCGGCATCCAGCGGCGGTGCTGACCGCCCTCAATGGTGAGGGAAACCTCGGCAGAAACCGGCAGCAGGCCCCACTCTTCCAGACGGTGAGCCAGAACCTCCATAGCGGCGTCGTGAAGTTCGTGGAACTTACGGCCCGGCTTAGCCACAGCGAACGCGGCGTCAGCAGCCTCCAGCACAGCGTTGTAGACCTTCGCCTGAACCTCGGTGAACTTACCGTTCACGGGGAAGGTGCGGGTCACGTCTGCGGTGTACAGGGTGTCGTCCTCAACGCCTGCGTCCAGCAGCAGCAGCTTGCCGTCATCGACGGTGCCGTTGTTACGGATCCAATGCAGGATGGTTGCGTTGTTACCGCACGCTGCGATGGTGTCGTAGCCCAGGTCGTTACCGTCGGTACGTGCCACGGAGAAGAACGCGGTCTCAACGACGCGCTCGCCGCGGTGGTGCGCAACAGCCTTAGGCAGCTCGCGCACGACCTCTTCGAAGCCCTTGACGGTCAGGTCAACGGAACGCTGCAGGTTCTCAACCTCGATAGCGTCCTTGATCAGGCGAGCCTCGGAGAGAGCCACGGCAAGCTCGGAGTCCAGCTTGTCAGCCTGCTCCAGCTCCACGCCGGTGTTGTAGCGGGAGGTGTCAACCAGCGCGTCAACAGCCGGGTCAACGTTGCGGACCAGGCGGATGTTCACGCCGCCCAGGCCCTGGTTGCCGGCGTTCTTGGTGATAGCAACCTCAAGCTCGGACAGGTCGCGGGTACGCAGACCGTAACGCTCGGAGAACTCCTTCAGGGTGGGGCGGGGGCCAACCCAGAACTCGCCGTAACGTGCATCCGCGTAGAACTCGGTGGTGTCGCGGCCAGCCAGCGGGCGGAAGTACAGGGTGACCTCGTGGTTGGAGCCGTTGTCGCCGGTACCCTCTTCGACGGGCTCGAAGATCAGCACGGCGTCAGGCTCGTGGTCGATGCCCAGGCCGGTCTGGTGCGCAAACGCCGAGTGGGGGCGGAAGCGGTAGTCGCAGTCGTTGGAGCGGACCTTCAGCGGGCCTGCAGGCAGGACGAGGCGCTCGCCGGGGAATGCCTTGGAGATCTTGGCGCGGCGCTCAGCTGCGTAGTCTGCTACGGGCTCGCGGGTGTAGCCGTCATCTTCGGCCTTGGCCCAGTCCTTAGCAATGAATTCGGTGAACGCAGACGCCTTAGGGGTGCTGCGGTGGTCGTTCTTCTGAGCTTCGGTGCTCTTCTCGTTGTTCTCAGTCATGGGTTAATCATATCTCCTTCACCACAGGTGGGCAGGTGTTTTAGCGCTTTTGACCATAAGAGGGGCGCGGTGGGGCAGAATATATCTTTGACTTGCGACCGGGTGCCTGATATTGCGCCGCCGATATTGGTAGGGTTGAATCAGAAGAGTAGATGACATACCTTAAAACCCCGCTGAGGTGGCGACGAACTAGCAGGGGCGGGGAAGGAGAGAATATGACGCAGACAGAACACCGAAATAGTGCACCTAATGCGCAGCAGGCACTGCAGCCCGCTGAATCGGGTGCGCCTGAAAATCTGAACCGTGCCGGGCGTTACGATTTGCATATTCACTCCGCTATTTCTGACGGCACGCAGAGTCTGACCGAGCTGGTGCCGCTGATTGCTCGCGCCGGGTTGGCTGGGTTTGCGCTGACTGATCACGATACGACGGCTGGTTGGGCGCAGGCGGCTCAGCTGGCGGATGAGCACGGTCTGGATTTTCTGCCGGGTGCCGAGTTCTCTTGCCGTTACCGGTACACCGACGGTGAGGGCCGCGCACGCACGAAGACTATTCATCTGCTCGCTTATGGTTTTGATTCGGTGGGTTCGGAGTTGGCGTGCCGTGTGGAGGCGATTCGTGCCAGCCGTGAGGGCCGTGCGCAGGCTATTGTGGGCCGTCTTGCCGCTGACTACCCGCTGACCTGGGATGACGTGTTGGCGCAGGTGGGGGAGGGGAACACGGCGGTGGGCCGCCCCCATATTGCTGATGCGCTGGTTGCTGCCGGTGTGGTTGCTGATCGTTCTGAGGCTTTCGCGAAGCTGCTGTACACGGGCAGCCCCTACTATGTGCCGCAGGATGCGCTGGACCCGTTGGAGGCGGTGCGTCTGGTGCGTGAGGCTGGGGGCGTGCCGGTGATTGCGCATCCGATGAGTACGATGCGTGGACCCGCGTTGAGCCTGGAGTACCTGGGTTTGATGGTGGAGGCTGGCCTGGCGGGCGTGGAGGTGTATCACCGTGAGAATTCGGTGGAGGACCGGGCGCGTCTGCTGGAGTTCATTGAGCGTCAGCGTGCGGCGGGCCGTGAGGTGCTGGTGACGGGTTCGAGTGATTATCACGGTGCGGGCAAGCCGAACCTGCTGGGTGAGAATACGACGGATGCGGCGACGGTGGCGCGTATCCGCGAGCAGCTGGCGGCACAGCACTAAGACGCAAGTGTGGGGCGGGTTCCTAATCAAAGGAACCCGCCCCCCATTCTTTTGCTTTCACCTCATTGCATATTCCCTAAATCTCTACCTGAAGGTTAGGATTTTTGGTACGCTGAGAACGTTCTACTCATTGGGGCGCACAAAGATTGTGCCTCCCCTCTGTTCATGAAGGAGCTATGATGCTTCGACAATTATTCACCCGCCCCACAAAGCGGGCCATCCAGGCCGGTGGCACGGTACTGCTGGCAGGTGCCATGGTGTGCGGTAGTGTTCCGGCGTATGCCACCGGGCATTTGAAGCCTCACGAGGTGACCCCCATTGTACAGCCGGACGAACCGGCAGTGACCTGCAACGACCGCGCAGAATATGAGTACTATCGGCAAGATGGTGAATTGGGGCGTCGCGTTATCTTTAATTGGGCGCAGTGCATTGGTCTGATTTCTGAG
The DNA here is from genome assembly GCF_001812205.1 of Rothia sp. HMSC069C10. Taxonomy (NCBI): domain Bacteria; kingdom Bacillati; phylum Actinomycetota; class Actinomycetes; order Micrococcales; family Micrococcaceae; genus Rothia; species Rothia sp. HMSC069C10. Next base: position 387,149 of record NZ_KV808297.1, on the reverse strand, counting down.
TATCAGAAGCACCAAATGGTCAAGAAAGATAGTGTTATCTCTCGTGGCCAGTTTGTGGAGTATTTGTACCGTCTGTCGGGTTCTCCTGAGGTGAAGAATCTTCCAGCTCAGTCACCGTACGGTGATATTAAGACTGATGATCCGCGTTTTCCTGTGGTGATGTGGGCTCGTGAGCGGGGCATTACCTGGGGTTGGAGTGATGGGAATTTCCATTATGATACCCCTGCTAGTGAGTCTTCTACTGCCTTGATGGTGTATCGGTTGGCGGGCAGTCCAAAAGTAACGGTAGCTGCATATGACCCTGAGAAGTATTTCCCCCCTACTCCTTGGAAGGAAAAATGGCCGAATATGCCATATAATTCGGAGCTTCATAAGGCATACACCTGGTTACACTATGGTCTTCAGAATCCAAATAATGAAGATTCTATTGAGAACGTATCGTATCGACGGTATGGTATCGTATCGCCTAACGATGAATTTGAATGGTTGGCTTACGCTACTTATGAGCAGGCTATCGAAGTGATTCGTCTAGCAGATAAATCTTTCAAATTTAAATAAACTATGTGCGCCTCACCTAATGTTAGGTGAGGCGCACATTTTAGTAATTTTTATTCAGTGATTGGAAAATCTTTTTTATTAGAAATATCTGCTGAATCCTCAGTAGATTTATAGACATACTGATTAATTTCAATCTTGTAGGGTGGGTTCAGGGAATTTTTAATAGAAAACTTCCATTTATCGTTCAGAACCTTGGGTTTAGGTTTGTTATTGTCTTCGTAGTCCATGTGGCATTCGTCGTATGCGTTTGCTCCAATAATATTCAAACGCCTAACACTACCTTCAAGATAGAAGCCCCACAGTGAAGCGAGGATTCTTTCTAGGGGTACTTCTTGGCTTGGCCCGTAGGGGTTGTCTGAGCGTACTCCCGTGAAAGTGCAGTCGCTAGCCCACGAGCTGATATACCAGTTCGCTGCCTCGTGGTTATGTGCTTTATCTGAGACTGCGTCATGCCAGCTGGAGGATTCACCGATACAGCCCACATAGTTATTCCTCGGCATGAGGGCAAACCATCCGTGACCACCGTTCTCTTGAGCCGTGCATCCTTGAAAGAGGTTACGCGTTCCGGCGACATACCATCCAGCACCGGTCTTGGCAGTATATTGATCGTCGGACTGGTCCTTTTTCCGCGTTACGTAGATAGAATTTTGTAGCACGGATCGGCGGTTGTACCAGCTGGTTGACCCAAAAAATTTGCATTGGGAGGCGTAGATTTCAATTCCGGCGTAGTTTTTCCCTGAAAGGTTGGCATCAGAAATATCTACTGTAAGGAACTTATTATCTGCGCCACCAGGATTATTGCCATCTTTGCGGCGTAACGGATGACCGACAGGTTTGCCAACCAGCAAGCCTTGGCGCAAAGACTTGCGGACACGGATTTTATCGACTTTCATACCTCGGTCATGAAGCCCCAAAATCGCAACACCCATATCTACATCCCAAATTTCTAGGTTAGAGAGGGAAGGGACAGCTTCAGGGTCATTAGGCTTACCCGTAAACTCAGTGTGTAGAATAATGCCTGCAACATGGGCTAGAGGTGCCCTAGTATGCATATTATCCGTAAGCTGCTGTACGTTGATATGCCCTTTTTGGGGGCTCGTGCGAATCCACATATCACGCACTCCGAAACGCATCGGACGGTTATCTGTCGCATTAGATGTCGGGTTTTGATAAGTTCCCGTATGAAAAACACCGAAACATTCATCAGAGGTACCCGCTGCCTTGGTAAGCGCATCTGTGGACGTCGCAATAATTCGGGTAGACATTCCATGCCCGAAAAACTCCACCTTATCGAGCAAGTGAATGAAGGGGTGCGACACCTTGTAAATACCGGCAGGTAGCTCAATTGACCCTCCGCCGAGCCAATACAGGCGCTCTGCCAGCTTGTTCAGCTGATCGGTGCAGTCCACTCCGCCCGTGGGGTCTACGCAGTAATCCAGAACATTAACATGAAGGCCGTTCTTCGCAAGATTATGGGCTGTGTACTCCCTCGCAGTATCAGTGTACGTGAGATATTGCAGACGCTTATTGAACTCGTCTAGCCGCTTCTGGGTATTTTTTACCCATTCTGGGGCGCGAGTCATGAACTCTTCAGTCTTGTTTGCTTGCTCCGCATGGGCTGGGGAGAAAGCTGAGACTCCTGCAGTGGTTGCGGCAAGAGCTCCTCCTGCCAAAAGGGCGCGCCGCGATGGCGCATGATATTCAGACATCGATGTCTCCTAGAGGTGAGTGAATTATTCGCCCTTCATCACGACGAAGTGATGTTAGTGGGCGAATACTTTCTGCACGTAGCACCGTGCTGCGCTGCAGAAGGTATCTCTAGTGTGTATCGCTTTTTCTTCTCTTTGCAAGAAAATTTATGATTTTTACATAAATTCGTTTCAAGTTTTACGTAAATATTTTAATTTTCCTCAACATATTAATGAGGTATATAAAATCTATTGCTTTAAATATTTTTAACATTGCACTGAAGCTGAAGGAGAGAATGAAACTGTGTCGGTTTGCTCTGTATCTTGGCGATAGAAAGGGGGTGTGCGGCTCAAGAGAACGGCGGCCACGGGTGGTTTGCCCTAATGCCGAGGAATAACTATGTGGGTTGTATCGGTGAATCCTCCAGCTGGCATGAC
>NZ_KV808297.1:383092-384365 GCF_001812205.1 Rothia sp. HMSC069C10 | reverse complement strand
GTATATCAGCTCGTGGGCTAGCGACTGCACCTTTACAGGAGTGCGCTCTGATAATCCTTACGAAGATAGTGACAAGCCAGAGGATAAATTTCCACTAGATAAGGCTCTCGCAGCACAATGGGGGTTCTATCTTGAAGGTGGCGCAAAGCGTCTTAGTATTATTGGCGCAAATGCTTTCGATGCTTGTCAGATGAGTGATAAGACCAGAACTGCGGCCCAAAAGAAAATTATGGGGGATAAATGGGTTCTTAAAATCAACTCTGAGCTTTATGAGCTATTAAGGATCGAAATTAATAATTTTAAATTTGAGGGAAAGCTTGTAGCGCCGAGAATCCCTAAAGCCGAGAATGAGTCCACAGAAAACTAGAAAATAGTTTGGTCCCCTGCATAGAAGAGCAGGGGACCAAACTATTTTTATAATCTCTTAAAATACGCCTCGAGTATCTGCCATGCGCAATACTTCAAAAGCCTGTTCATATGTTGCCTGGAAAGTCCATTGGCTCACTCGTCGACCTTCAGAGTCCATGCTCGCGACGTCATGGTACCTAACCGATTCGTGGAAGCCAGTGTACTTCTTATCAAAGCCGGCTCCAGTGTATTTCAACCAAACATAGGCCCGATGCAACTCTGAGCCGTAAGGAAGGTTGGGGTTCCGCTTGGTCCAGGGCTCTTCCTCATTCGGAGGATTCATATCGGGTAGCTTGACCGCCGGACTACCAGCTAGGCGGTATGCCATGATTACTGTCGTCGTTTCATTCGCGGGGGCATCGTAATGGAAATTCCCATCACTCCAACCCCAGGTAATGCCCCGCTCACGAGCCCACATCACCACAGGAAAACGCGGATCATCCGTCTTGATATCGCCATACGGAGACTGAGCCGGAAGATTCTTCACCTCAGGAGAGCCCGACAGACGATACAAATACTCCACAAACTGGCCACGGGAAATTACGGTGTTTTCTTCGATTAGCTGATACTTCTGGTATTCAGAAATTAGACCAACGCACTCAGCCCAGTCGTAGATAATCTTGCGACTGTAAGTCACATAAGCATTCGGAAGGTACTTATATTCGTAGATTGCGCGGTCGTTACAGGTCACCGCCGGTTCATTGGGCTGCACAATAGGGGTCACTTGGCGAGGTTTCAGAACACCAAGAGAATATGCCGGCACGCTACCGCACACCATGGCACCTGCCAGCAGTACCGTGCCGCCAACCTGGATGGTCCGCTTCGTGGGGCGGGCGAATAATTGTCGAAGCATCATAGCTCCTTC
>NZ_KV808297.1:342166-382992 GCF_001812205.1 Rothia sp. HMSC069C10 | reverse complement strand
AAAAATCCTAACCTTCAGGTAGAGATTTAGAGAATATGCAATGAGGTGAAAACAAAAGAGTGTGGGGCGGGTTCCTTGACCGGGAACCCGCCCCACACTCTTAACACGTGCTCTCACGGACGCGCAGACAAGACCGCCTAGACGCTCTCACGCGACGCATGATGCTGCAACACCGCACCCGCAGCCGCCGCATCCAGCTGAGCAGCCGCACGCGCCGCACGAGCCTTAGCTCGCGCCTGATGCTGACGCTGACGACGCAACTCATCACGCCCATCAATACGCATCTTCTTATCCACCGCATCCATAGACCAGTGACGCACAAACCGGCACGACGCACCCTCAACCGGCTGCGTAGTCTCCGTGAGCGTATCCAACACGGCCTTCAGCGCATGACGGCTCGCCGCCGTCAACGCATCACGACTCGTACCGCCACGAACACCCACCGTACGCTTCGGCGTGAACAGCACACTCGCCCCACGCGGCACACCGCGATACTCAGCGAACGACACCGGATCCACACCCAGGCGCTTAGCCATCACCTCAATAGCCGGCGGATTCTGATCCACACACACGAACTTACGCCCCAACTGAGCCGCCGCCGCACCCGTAGAACCAGAACCAGCGAAGAAATCCAACACCCAATCACCCGGGCGAGAACTCGCCGCAATCATACGACGCAACAGACCCGTAGGCTTCTGCGTAGGATAACCCGTCTTCTCCTTACCCGTAGGCGACACAATCGTATGCCACCACACATCCGTAGGGAGCTTACCGCGAGAAGCCTTCTCCTCAGTCACCAGGCCCGGAGCCATATACGGTTCGCGATCAACCTCCGCAGTATTGAAGTAATAGCTGCGGTGATCCTTCGCGTACACCAGAATATTGTCGTGCTTGGTCGGCCAGCGGCGCGTTGACTTCGCACCGTAGTCGTACGCCCAAATCAGCTCATTAATGAAGTTCTCACGACCAAAAATCATGTCGCACATAATCTTCACATAATGAACCTCACGCCAATCCAGGTGCAGGTACAGGGTGCCGTCCTGCGCGAGCAGACGATGCGCCTGCTCAATACGCGGCGCTAGGAACGCCCAATAATCCTCGAACGAGTCGTTATAGCTCGCCAGAGTCTGCAGGGTGCTCGAATAGCTCTTGCCCTTAAAACCGGTGCGGTCACCCTTCTCAGAAGCCTCCGCGCTCAACGTGCGGCGCGTCTGCTTCTTACCCGTATTGAACGGCGGGTCAATATAAATCACGGTGAACGCACCATCGGGCAGCTCACGCAGATACTCCAGGTTATCTGCCTGCACCAGCAGCGACGGGCCCTGCGGGTCGAAAACCGTCGAATCCGTGCGGTTCGCCTCAGCGGCGGGGGAAGGCGCGGCGGGCGCCGGGGATGCTGAAATACCCAACCCCGGCCCTAGCTTTCAGAACCAGCACGGTCAGCGCCACGGCCCTTACCGCGAGAACCCTCAGAACGAGAGCCCTCAGCACGAGAGCCTTCAGAACGGCGGCGGGTGCGGCTGCGGCCCTCACCCTCCACGGGCTGACCCTCAACACGGCGGGTACGGCGACGCTGACGAGGCGCACGCTCAGAACGCTCCGAAGAACGTTCGGTACGCTCGGATGCGCCCTTCTCGGAACGCTCAGTGCGCTCGGAAGAACGCTCAGAACGCTCAGAACGCTTGCGGCCCTCGGAGCGGCTACGGCGCTCGCCGCGGCCCTCACCGTCACGACCGCCAGAACGACCACCGTCGCGGCCACCGCGAGAACGGCGCGAACCCTTCTCACCGTCACGACCGCCAGAACGGCCACCCTCACGGGAACCGTCGCGGCCACCACGAGAACGAGCCGGACGGCCATCACGCGAGTCGCGGGCACTCTCAAAGAACTCGTCGCCCATGCCCTCAGCCACACGCTCCTCGCGCGGCAGGCGGCCCTTAGTGCCAGCCGGAATGTTCAGGTCGTAGAACAGGTGCTCAGAGGAAGAGTAGGTCTCAACCGGCTCCGGAACGCCCAGCTCCAGGGCGTCGTTAATGACCTTCCAGCGCGGCAGGTCATCCCAGTCAACCAGGGTCACAGCGGTACCCTCATTGCCGGCACGACCGGTACGGCCGGTACGGTGCAGGTAGGTCTTCTCATCCTCGGGCACGCGGTGGTTAATCACGTGGGTCACGTCTTCAACGTCAATACCGCGAGCCGCCACGTCGGTCGCAACCAGAATGTCAACCTTGCCGGTGCGGAACGCCTTCAGCGCCTGCTCACGCGCAACCTGGTTCAGGTCACCGTGCAGGGGAGCAGCAGCGAAGCCACGGTTCACCAGCTCCTCCGCCACGCGGGCAGCGTCACGCTTGGTCTTGGTGAAGATGACGGTGCGGCCGCGGCCGGTAGCGCGCAGAATGCGGCCAATCATCTCGTCCTTGTCCAGGTGGTGCGCACGGTAGACGACCTGACGGATCGACGCCTTAGTCTTCGAGGCGTCCTCGGGGTCAGCGGCGCTAATGCGCATGGGCTTGGTCATGTACTGACGCGCCATCGCAATGACCGGGCCGGGCATGGTTGCGGAGAACAGCATGCTCTGGCGGTCCTCCGGCAGGTAGCTGAGAATCTTCTCAACCGACGGTTGGAAACCCAAATCCAGCATCTCGTCAGCCTCATCGAGGACCACGATCTTAACCTGCTTCAGGTTCAGGAAGCCCTGCTGGTACAGGTCGATAATGCGGCCGGGGGTGCCCACCGCAACCTCCAGACCGCGGCGCAGCAGCTCAGCCTGAGGCTCAATCGGCACACCACCGTACAGGGTGGCGACGCGGGCGTTGCGCAGCTTCGCAGCAATCGCCAGGTCCTCGCCCACCTGAATAGCAAGCTCACGGGTCGGAACCAGAATCAGCGCCTGCGGTGCGCCGGGGTACTCCAAATCAGCCCAACCCTCATCGTCGCGGCCGACCACACGCTGAATGGTGGGCAGACCGAAGCCGAGGGTCTTACCGGTACCGGTCTTCGCCTGACCAATGATGTCCTGGCCAGACAGAGCCACGGGAAGAGTCAGCTCCTGGATGGGGAAGGGGGAGGTAATGCCAACCGCCGCGAGGGCGTCACTAATATCCTGGCGAACGCCAAAGTCGGCGAAGGACTTTGCAGTCTGAGTGGTTTCCTGCGTGTTCGTTTCAGTCACTGGACCGTATCTTTCTACCCCTGCTCGGGGTGTGTTTCTCCCCGAAACGGGGTGTACCAGCCAGCGCCCCAATGGTGGAGGCGGTGACGGGCGGGCGTCGAAAGCCGGCCGCGGGAAATTCTTACACGGGAAATTCTTGCCGAGACGCCGCCTGCACGCATGGTTATTACTCATGGTTCATTCATGATGAGAAGGCGGTGCAGCCTCGGGGTCTTGAAAGGGATACGACCGGTCATTCACTTAACCCCTCAATATTAACCCGGATTTGCTTGCGGCGCACCCCCGACCGGTTGTGGTGTGCGCCCGTGATGGGCGATATACCGCCTCAAAACCGGGTACCGCGAGGTTTTTGTGCGGGCGGTTTAAAATGCAAACCCCCGCATTCGGCACGGCGTAACCATGTGGCGCATAAAGCGCACGCACACGGCGCATAAAGCGCGGTTACGCATCGTGACGGATGCGGGGAAAGCTCAAGCTAAAGGGTAAACAGCTACCGAACTAATTAGGCGCCGATACCGAAACCAACGTGACGCTTAGCGTCAGAACCCAGCTCAACGTAGCCAATCTGAGCGCCAGAAATCAGGGTGGTGTTGCCCTTATCATCCATAATCTGCAGCAGCGAGCCGTCCTCAATAGCCTTCGAGACCTTCTCCATGAGGATTTCCTTAGCCTCACTGGTCTCAACAACGATTTCACGAGCAATGTGGCGAATGCCAATCTTGATTTCCATGAGTCTCCTCGCAGAATAGTCCGGCACAGCCAAACGTGCGCCGGGTATGGGAACTGTCTTATCTAGCATCTACTCTAGCGTGAATGCGCCCATCGGCACCGTGAACGGGCGGTACTTCGCCGGGGGCTAATAAAATACTCGCCGCCGGATGCGTGAAAATGCGCGTGAAAAACGCCGGGAAGAGGGGAGGGGAGACTCCTAAGACTCCTCCACCTGAATGCCGTAGAGGGTCTCCAGCGCCTGCACGTAATCCTCTGCGCGGCCCTCCGACGCCAGCTTCTTGGCGCGCACCGTCGGGGTGTGCAGAAGAGACTTCACCATGCGGCGCATCGCCAGCTCAAACTGCTCCGTCGCCGCACCGCAACCAAACTGGTTACGTACCTTCTCCAGCTCAGAATCCAGCACATCCATAGTGTGCGAGCGCAGCGCAACAATCGCGGAGTCAATCGTGCGGGAACGCTGACGAGACACAAACGCCGCCAGCTCAGACTCCACAATGCGCGTAGCCGTCGCCACGGATTCCTCGGTCTCCTCGGGGGCGGCAAGGCGCACCGACTCGAGCGTAATCAGCTCAACATTCGGCAGGTCAGCGACCGAGGGGTCAAAGTCACGCGAAAGAGCCAGGTCGAGGATCGTGTGATGGCCGCCCGGAATCTGCTCGGGAAGCAGCGGATCGGAGCCGCCAGAGCAGCCAATAATGACGTCGGCAGAAGCCATGGCCTGCTCCATGCCGTCCACCGGCACCGCAGAAACCTCGCGCTTTGCCGCGAACTCGGCGGCACGACCCGAACGGGAATTGACCCAAATATCGGTGCAACCGCGCTCGCGCAGCGCCGCAATGGTCGCACCCGCGTAAGCACCCGTACCAAAAATCAGGGCGCGGCGGGTCGGCCAATCCTTCTCGGCGACCTCATCCGCAAGATCGAGGGCAACAGACACAATGGAGCGGCCCTGAGCGCCAAGCGCCGTATGCTGACCCCCCTGACGAGCCGTATGCGCCGCATGCTCAAACAGCTGAACCAGCTCACCGGGAAGGGGTACGCCGTCCTCTTGTGCCTTCGCCTGCGCGGCAGCCAGCGCGCGGCGCACCTGACCGGTGATTTCGCGCTCACCGACCACGGCAGATTCCAGGCCGGAGGCGACCGTCAGCAGGTGGCGTGCCGCCTCTTCATCTTCGAACAGGTCGAAGCTGGAGGCAACTAGCTCCTTATCCAGCCCGGAGGTCTGAGCAATCGAATCAACAATCAGCTCACGAACCATGGGGACATGGGCAGACACGTGCAGCTGAACATACATTTCAAGACGGTTACAGGTGGCAAGAACTACTGCACCCTTAACACCGAGCTGACGCGCTACATCCGCCGCCAGAACATCGGGTACACCGGAGGCACCGGCGCTCAACGCAGCGACGGTGGTCAGATCAACGGTGTGGTGCGATGCCACAAATGCATAAGTACTCACTAGAGATTAATCATAACCACGCCGACTAAGCCCCTGTAAAGCTCACAGAACCTAAGTTCCATCATCGTAGGGGGCAAGAAAATCTGTACGGTGGGGGAGCGGGCACGAAGAGTAGGCGCAAACTAAGGTGTCCCTCACTCCTAAGAAAGCCACCATTAGGTAAGAGTCACCATGACATAGTGTCGCAAAAACGCCCACATAAACCTGTCACACTAGAGACTATGAGCGAAAACCAGCACACCACCCCCGCGTCGGCACAGGGCGCCGCACAGGCACCCGCCCTGCCCGCACACCCCACCGACACCCAGCGACCCCTGCTCACCGACGAGCAGCTCGCACATCTACCCGCCAACCACCCCCTGCGCGCAGGCACCACCGCCGACTCGCCCATGCTCCGCGCCCTCACCGGCCGCCCCTCCAGACACCGACCCGTCTGGTTCATGCGCCAGGCAGGCCGCTCCCTGCCCGAATACCGCCAGGTACGCGAAGGCATCCCCATGCTGGAGGCCTGCCTCACCCCCGACCTCGCCGCAGAAATCACCGTGCAGCCCGTCCGCCGCCACAAGGTCGACGCCGGCATCTTCTTCTCCGACATCGTCATCCCCATGAAGCTCGCGGGCGTCAACGTCGATATCGTGCCCGGTAAGGGCCCCGTACTCGACCAGCCCGTACGCACCCTCGACGAGGTGCGCGCCCTGCCCGAACTCAAAGACAGCGACCTCGACCCCATCCGCGAAGCCGTCGCCGCAACCGTAGAAATGCTCGGCGACACCCCGCTCATCGGCTTCGCCGGAGCCCCCTTCACCGTCGCCGCCTACATGGTCGAAGGCGGCCCCTCCCGCGACCACCTGCGCCCGCGCACCATGATGCACGCCGACCCCGCCGCCTGGCACGAACTCGCCGAATGGGCAGCCCGCACCGCAGGCCAGTTCCTCCGCGCGCAGATCGAGGCTGGCGCATCCGCCGTGCAGCTCTTTGACTCCTGGGCTGGTTCCCTCGGCGAAGGCGACTACCGCCGCTACGTGCAGGCGCACTCCGCAACCGCCCTCGATATGGTGCGCGAATACGGCGTGCCGCGTATCCACTTCGGCACCGGCACCACCGCCCTGCTGCCCGCCATGCACGAAGCCGGCGCAGACGTCATCGGCGTGGACTACCGCCTGCCGCTGTCCGCTGCGAACACCCTGCTCAACGGCGCCGTACCCCTGCAGGGCAACATCGACCCGGCACTGCTCGCCGCAGGTCGCGAAAACCTCTACGCACACGTAGACGAAGTGCTCGCAGAAGGCAGCGCCGCCCCCTCGCACGTGGTCAACCTCGGCCACGGCGTACCCCCGACCACCGACCCGCAGGTGCTCACCGACCTCGTGGCATATATCCACGAACGCACCGCGCAGGCATAGGATAAATAACGATAAATAGACGGCGCAGATGCCGGAAACCCTCCGGCATCTGCACCGAACATCTGCACCCCGAACCAACCACCACACCCGTTACCGCAATGGGCAACTCCACTGCAGGCAGACCAAAGGAGAACCACCATGGGCCACACCAACCAGGCACCGCACCGCACCGCACAGGTCAGTTCCTCCGCCGCGCCCCAGAACGCACGAGCTTTCACCCGCAACGAGAAGGCACCCACCGCCATCGTCATCGGCGGCGGCCCCTCCGGCCTGATCTCCGCACGCCGCCTCGCCGCAGCCGGTATGCGCGTCACCCTGCTCGAACAGCGCCACCACCTCGGCGGTGCCGTTGGTGCCCACGAAGTTGGCGGCCTTCTGCTGGACTCCGGCGCAGAATCCTTCGCAACCCGCAGCCCCATTGTCAGCGACCTCGTCAAGGAACTCGGCCTGGGCGACCAGATCGTCACCCCCAACTCCTACGGCTCCTGGCTGTACCTGCCGCAGGGCGCCCGTCGCACCCCCAGCACCGGCATCATGGGCATCCCCGGCAACGTGAACGATAAGTCGCTGATCCCCGTCATCGGTAAGAACGGTCTGCGCCGCGCCCAGGTGGACAAGTTCCTGCCCGTCTCCGCAGGCGAGAACGCGAAGACCCTCGGTGAGCTCGTGCGCATCCGCATGGGCCAGAAAGTGCTCGACAACCTCGTCGCACCCGTCGTCTCCGGCGTGTACTCCACCCACCCCGACAAACTCGACGTCGATGCGACCATCCCCGGCCTGCGCGAAGCCTTCCGCAAGCACCGCTCCCTCTCCGCCGCAGCGCACGCTTTCCGCTCGGCAGCCCCCGCAGGCTCACAGGTCGCTGGTATTGTGGGCGGCATGAACCAGCTCTCCGAACGTCTCGTCGAAGACCTGTACGCCGCCGGTGTTCGCATCGTCACCGGATTCGACGTCATCGCCGTTGACCGTGACGAATCCACCGGTCAGTGGTTCATCATCCAGCGCCACACCACCGACGGCGAAAACACCCCCCTCTACGCCGACTACCTGGTGCTCGCCACCGACGGCCCGACCGTGGCACGACTCATCGGCCCGCACGTCTCCACCGCACTACCCGCCCTGGAACCCGGCCCCGAAGTCGCCCTCGTCACCCTCGTCGTTGATGCCCCCGCCTTGGACAAGCACCCCCGCGGCACCGGCCTGCTCGTCTCCGAAGAAGCCACCGCCGTACGCGCCAAGGCACTCACCCACGCCACCGCCAAATGGCAGTGGGTCGCCGAGGCCGCAGGCCCCGGACGCCACGTTGTGCGCCTCTCCTACGGCCGCGGCGGCGAAGACTCCCGCTTCTCCGAAGTCGCCCTCGCAGACGAGCAGCTCATCACCCTCGCCCTGCGCGACGCCACCCGCATGATGGATGTAGCCCTCACCCGCAGCAACCTCGTTGACGCGGACGTCGTACGCTGGCGCGGCGTACTGCCCGCCTCCACCCCCGGCCACCGCGACCGAGTCAAGGAATTCCGTGAACGCGCTAGCGAACTCGGAACCCTCAGCACCGTCGGCTCCTGGGCGGCAGGCTCCGGCCTGGTCTTAACCGTCAAAGACACCTACGAGCAGATGGACCGCCTCATCTACCACGCGGCACAGGACTGGGAAGGCGTCACCGCACCCAAGGCCGCAACCGCCAAGTAGACGGCGCAGCGGCGGCAGAAGCTCAGCCAATAACTCAGCTCAGCCAGTAACTAGACCAAAAAATTGAGAAAACGCGCAGCTACGGAAGCCGCGCCTCCAGCACAGCGAACCCTCGCTGAAGAAAGGAACACACAATGTCTCACGATCACGCAGCACACGGCCACGGCGGCGCACACGGCGCAGGTCAGGGCGGCTACACCCACGCAGGCCACGGCTACGGCGGCGCACCCAAGGGCTACGCAGTCCAGCACTCCGCAGCTGACGAGAACCGCCGCGGTCGCGAAGAAGGCGAAACCCTGCACTACGCCCTGTACACCGTGTTCGCACGCTCCGGCGCACGCCCCGCAGAGTCCAACACCGACGAGGCACGCGCCGAGTTCGAGAAGGTCGCAGAACAGCTCGCAGCAGACGGCGTGACCCTGCGCGGCATCTACGACGTCTCCGCAATGCGCGACAACGCCGACGTCATGATTTGGACCCACGGTGCAACCCCCGAAAAGCTGCAGGCAGCAGTCCGCAAGATTCGCCGCACCGCACTGTTCGCAGGCACCACCATCGTCTGGTCCACCATGGGCGTACACCGCGAAGCAGAGTTCACCCGCAACCACGCCCCCGCCTACGCACGCGGCAAGGCACCCGAAGCATGGGTCTGCGTCTACCCCTTCGTACGCTCCTACGACTGGTACTACATGAACCCCGAACGCCGCGCAGAAATGCTCAAGAACCACGGCATGAAGGCAATCGACTTCCCGCAGATTCTGGCAAACACCGTCGCAACCTTCGGCATGAACGACTACGAGTGGGTCCTCGCCCTCGAAGCACCCCAGCTCGTTGACCTCGTCGACATGATGCGCCACTTCCGCAACACCGAAGCACGCCTGCACGTACGCGAAGAAACCCCCTTCTACACCGGCCGCCGCATCGAAGCAGACGAAGTAGCAGAGGTTCTGGCGTGAGCCATCAGCCGCACAACGGCGTAACCCTCAACGGCACGCTCCTGCCGGACAACGTGGTACCCAACCGCACCGACCCGGCGAACACCGCCTCCAACGGCCCCGCCGCGCTCAACGAGCAGACCCTCGGTGACTACCGAAGCGAACGCAGCATCACCCGTGAACGTGCCGAAGAGGCACGCCCCTACGACCTGGTGATTCTCTCCTCCTTCGGTGGCCCCGAGGGGCAGGAGGACGTCATCCCGTTCCTGCGCAACGTAACCGCTGGCCGCGGCATCCCGGATGAGCGCCTCGAAGAGGTCGCCACCCACTACCGTGCTAACGGCGGCGTCTCGCCGATTAACGAGCAGAACCGTGCCCTGCTCGCCGCGCTGCAGCAGGCGCTCGCCGAGCGCGGCCCGCACATCCCGATCACCTGGGCGAACCGCAACTGGAAGCCCTACGTGAAGGACGTGCTCGCCGAAGCCTACGAGAACGGCCACCGCAACGTGCTCGTGCTGGCGACCAGCGCCTACCCGGGCTACTCGAGCTGCCGCCAGTACCGTGAAGACTACGGTATGGCGATTGAACAGCTCGGCCTGGAAGGTCGCGTGCACGTGGGTAAGATCCGTCAGTTCTTTGATGTGCCCGGCTTCTCCCGCGCTTTCGCTGACGGGCTGAAGGACGGCCTTGCAACGGTTCGTGAACAGCTTGCCGCACGCGATAGCGGTTCGCTGAACCCGCGCCTGCGCATCATGTTCTGCACCCACTCGGTGCCGACCTCCGCTGCGAACGAGGCAGGTCCGCGCGGCGTGAACTACGAGGGCGGCTCCGCCTACGTGGAGAAGCACCTGCAGGTCGCTCGCGCCGTGCTTTCGCTGGTTCGCGATGAGGCCCCGCAGCTTCTGCAGAACGTCGAATGGGAGCTGGTGTACCAGTCCCGTTCCGGCCCGCCGTCCATGCCGTGGCTGGAACCGGACGTCAACGACGCCCTGGAGGCGCTGCCCACCCCCGCCAACCCGGCGGAGGATGGCGAAGCCCCCGCGGAAGGCGTCGTGCTGGTGCCCCTCGGCTTCGTCTCCGACCATATGGAAGTCAAGTGGGACCTGGATACCGAGGCGCTGGACACCTGCGAACGCCTGGGCATGGTTGCCGTGCGCACCCCCACCCCCGGCACGCATCCGGCGTACGTGGAGTCGTTGCGCCGCCTCATTGAGGAGCGCGTGGAGAACGGTGTTTCAGCCGACCTGCGCCCCGAACGTGAGAGCGTCCTCGCCCCGAGCGCGAGCGGTCAGTACGGCTGGTTCGACGAGTGCGAACCCGACTGCTGCAAGCCCGGCCGCGGTGCGCCGAAGCCGGTCATCGCCGAGTACGCAGCCTGTGCTGACGGCGCTGAGGACAGCGCTTCTGAGAACGCACCCGCCAGCCGCTCCAGTGGATGTGGCTCCGGCGGATGTTGCTCCCACTAACACCACCCCTGTAGCTCCGGCTCGCCCCAACACCCCATCACCGGGGTGTGCGGGCGGGTCGGAGCGCACGTGCCTACAGGCAACCCCCAGAATTTAGACAAACACACAGCGTCGCAAACACACAGCCTCTGGGGGAAACGCACACGCCTACGGGCTATCACACACATCACCGAAAAGGAGAGATATGAGCCATCACGAGTACATCTTGGGCACCCGCGGGTCTGCTCTCGCCCTGACCCAAAGCCGTATCGCTGCTGAAACCGTCACCGCCCTCTATGCCGAACACCAGACACACCACGGCACCGCAGACCACGACGCCGCTGAGGTCGTGGACTTCACCCTGCGCACCGTCAAAACCGAAGGCGACGTGCTCACCGGGCCCCTGGCAACCCTCGGCGGCACCGGCGTATTCGCCGCGGCACTGCGCCAGCGCCTGCTCGACGGCGAGAACGCCTCCGAAGAAAACCGCGTGGACATGGCAGTACACTCCCTCAAGGACCTGCCCTCCGCGCCCTGCCCCGGCCTGGTCGTCGCCGCAACCCTCAAGCGTGAAGACCCCCGCGACGCCCTCGTGGCACGCGACGGCCTGACCATCGACACCCTGCCGGAAAGCTCCCGCGTGGGCACCGGCTCGCCGCGCCGCGCCGCCCAGCTGCGCGCCCTGCGCCCCGACCTTGAAATCGTGGACATCCGCGGTAACGTGGGCACCCGCATCGGCCGCGTGAAGGGCCTGGAAGAGCACGCCGGTAAGCAGGTCGTGCTCCGCCAGAACACTGAAACCTCCGAACGCGCCGACCACGGCGTAGGCACCGAACGTAGCGGCGACTGCGATGCCGTGGTGCTCGCCGTCTCCGGCCTCAAGCGCCTGGGCAAGGAACACCTGATTACCGAGTACCTTGACCCCAGCCGCATGCTGCCCGCCCCCGGCCAGGGTGCGCTCGCCCTGGAAGTGCGCGAAAGCGAATTCGAGAACCCGGACCCCGCCGTACTCGCCGACCCCGAGGTAGCACGCCCGGTGCGTGCCCTCGGCCGTGCCCTGCTTGCCGCAAACCACTACGAAACCCGTCTCGCCGTCAGTGCCGAGCGTGCCCTGCTGCGCCGCCTCGAAGCCGGATGCGCCGCGCCCATCGGTGCCTACGCGCAGGTGGTTGAAGGCGACCTGGTGCTCAACGTTGTGGTGGCGTCCCCGGACGGCACCGACATGCTGCGCCACACCTCGGCAACCGCCGAGCTGGATGTGCCCGGCGCCGAACGCCTGGGCGTGCGCGTGGCAGAAGACCTGCTGCAGATGGGTGCCGCCGCCCTTGCCGGTTTGGACCTGAAGTAGGCGCCATGTCTGCCCCGCCTTCTGATACCCCGCGTTCTGAACCCCGGCAGGCTGATACCCCGCAGGCTGATGCCCCTCGCACGGTTCTGCTGACCCGCTCCGCCGCCCAGGGCGCCGCCTTCGCACGCGCCCTCGCCGAAGAAAGCGCGCAGAACGGGTTGGGGGAGCCCCGGGTACTCTTCGCCCCGCTACAGCAGGCACGCACCGTCGAACCGGGCGCAGACCACTCCGCCGCGCTGGAGGCGCTCGCCTCCGGTCACTACGCGTGGGTGAGCTTCACGAGCGCCAACACGGTTCGCGCCTGCGCGCAGCTGTGGGATGACGAGTTTGCCCGTGCGGTTCACGCCGGGGGAGTGCGGGTTGCTTGTGTGGGTGCGGCAACCGCCCGTGCCGTGCACGCCCAGCTGGGGCTGGACACGGATTTTCAGCCGCAGGTGCAGAGCGCCGCGGGAATGCTCGCGGAGTTCGAGCAGCCCGTAGCTGAAGCCCCCGCTGTGCTGGTTTTGGAGGGCTCCAACGCCCGCCCGACCCTGCGGGAAGGCCTCAAGGACCTGGGCTGGGACAGCCGCCGCTGCGTGCTCTACGACATGGTGCCCGCCGAGCAGGTGGCGCCCGGCGAGCTGAGCCTCAGCACCGCCCGCGCGCTCGTACAGGGGAATGCCGTAGATGCCGCCGCCCCGGAAACCCCCTCGCCGGATGTGCTGGTGGTGACCGCCCCCTCCCGCCTGCACGCCCTACTCGACGGCGCACCCGCGCTACCGCCCGAATCCGTGCCGCCGGTGGTGGCAATTGGGGCGAGTACCGCCTCCGCATGCCGCGCCCTGAACCTGCGCTACGTGCAGGCCGATTCGCCGTCACCGCAGGATTTGGCGCGCGCCGCAGTATCCCTCATTTACTAAGACCACATATTTTTATCGAGTTTTCAGGAGAGATCATGAACCTCACCCGCCGCCCGCGCCGCCTGCGCACCACCGCAGCCATGCGCTCCCTCGTCGCCGAGACCACCCTGCGCCCCGCGCAGCTGATTCAGGTGTTCTTCGTTCGCGACGGCATCGACGAGCCGCAGCCGATTCGTTCGATGCCCGGTCAGTACCAGCACACCCTGGAGAGCATCATCCCCGCCGTGCGTGAGGCGTACGAGGCGGGCATCCGTTGCATTGACCTGTTCGGCATTCCTCGCGATGAGGATAAGGACGAGGTCGGCTCGACCGCCTGGGATCCGCAGGGCATCCTGAACCGTGCCATTGCGGTGTGCCGTGAGGAGTTCGGCGATGACCTGGTGGTTATGGCTGATACCTGCCTGGACGAGTTCACGAGCCACGGCCACTGCGGCGTGCTGGTCGATGACGGCCACGGCACGCTCGTGGTGGATAATGACGAGACCGTGGAGCTGTACTGCAAGATGGCGGTTTCGCAGGCTCGTGCGGGTGCCCACACGGTGTCCCCGTCGGGCATGATGGACGGCCAGATCGCGGCGATGCGCGCTGCCCTGGACGAGGCCGGTTTTGAGGATGTGTCGATTCTGGCGTATTCGGCGAAGTACGCTTCTGCGTTCTTCGGCCCGTTCCGTGACGCGGTAGAGTCGACCTTCAAGGGCGACCGTAAGACCTACCAGCAGGATCCGGCGAACCGCCGCGAGTCGCTGCTGGAGGTGCGTGCTGACCTGGAG
Organism: Rothia sp. HMSC069C10; assembly: GCF_001812205.1. NCBI lineage: Bacteria > Bacillati > Actinomycetota > Actinomycetes > Micrococcales > Micrococcaceae > Rothia > Rothia sp. HMSC069C10. Next base: position 369,140 of record NZ_KV808297.1, on the reverse strand, counting down.
GAGGGCGCGGATATGGTGATGGTGAAGCCTGCCGGTAGCTACCTGGATATTGTGCGTGAGGTGGCGGAGTTTTCGCCGGTGCCGGTGGCGGCGTATCAGGTGTCGGGTGAGTACGCGATGATTGAGGCTGCTGCGGCGAACGGCTGGATTGACCGTAAGGCTGTGGCGCTGGAGTCGCTGCGCTCGATTCATCGTGCCGGTGCGGATGTCATCTTGACCTACTACGGTACGGAGGCGGCACGCTGGCTCCGCGAGCAGGACGCCTAACCCCTCCCTGTTAGACGCTGAGAAGCCACATGTGTTTCGAAAAGCCACGTCTTATGTGGCTTCTCGAAACACATGTGGCTTCTCGCCGTTTATGATTGTTCTTCGCTGACTGGCTTGTACCCGAGGGAGGTACACACAACGTTGCCGTTGGTGAAGTATTCCGCGAGCTTTTCGCGGTCGGCGGGGGAGCGCAGGTCCGCCCAGCGTTCCTGCTCCAGGTAGAACGCAACCTGGGAGGTCAGGCAGACGACCCGCTCATCGTGTACCGCCACAATGTGCCTGCGCAGCCACGGCATACGCTTGGCAAGGTTCGGCGGGATTCTGGACGGCACCTTGATTTCTATCTGCCACTGCGAGGGCTCGTAGAAGGTCGGCTTGATCTGTTCGGGGTTCTTCGGGAAGACGCAGAACTCCTCAATATCGGTGTATCTGTACTTCTTCGCGGGTAGGAAAAGCCGCCCGACGTAGAACGAGTCGGGGTTGAACAGCAGGTACCGCCTCATATAAACCCACCGAGTTACTGCAGTTACGGTGGTAACAATTGCCAGCGTTATGGAAGCTCCACCAATGGGCATTGGCTGAACACCTAGAACTGTCCAACCGACAAGCGAATAGAAGAAGACGATGAGAGCCACAACCAACACAAAGTGGGTTTCAACGTAGAAATCATTCTTTGCCCGAACCGGTTTAGCTTGAGGATGAGCCCCATTCGGCACAGCAAAAACGTTGAGACGCATCAACGCTGTGCTATAGATTTGAGGCAACCCGGCTGTCATGTCATCCGTATCGATGCTGCGGGCTTTACGCCAAGTGCGGCGACCTGAACGTGCACCCACGAACACCATGTAGAACGGCAACAACAGAGCCGGTAGCAGAATGCCATTATGGGCAATATCTGTGTACAGACGAAAGATGGACCGTGCGACAAGGCATGCCCACACATACATGAGCACGTGGAACCACGCCTCAATCGAGGAGATACCGTATACGCTATCGATTTCTTTGCGGGCACGGGTGAGGTTAGAGCGCAGTTTATGTTTTGGTAGCGGGTTACCCTCCAGGGAACGACGTTCGGCATACCTCATTGCATTGTTGATGGGGGAGCCGTAACGGGCGATGTAGAGCTCCTTCGCCTTTTCCGTGCTGATTGTTGCGGGGTGAGTGATAGCGGGTACTATGCATAACCCTATGTAAACGATAAAGGCGATGAGCCATATGTAGCGCAACGGCTCTAGGGGTATCCCAAAAGCGCTTAGCTCCATGAATTGTCCTCTCTACGGGTATCGGTGATGGTGTGTCTACGGTGCTGAGAAGCCACATGTGTTTCGAAAAGCAACATAAAACGTGGCTTCTCGAAACACATGTGGCTTCTCGCGGTATGTAGGCTACAGGTTTACTTGTACTGCGCCTTCTGGAAGGACGCGCGGCGTGCCGCCTCCTCCGCATGCTTACCGGCAGGCTTGTACCCCATGGTCGTGCAGATCACGCGGCCGTCCACGAAGTACTTCGCCAACATTTCACGGTCCGCCGGCGAATCCAGCTGCGCCCAGCGTCCCTGCTCAATGTTGAACGCAATCTGCGCCACCAAACAATCAATCTGGTGCTCATTCAGCGAATAGTCGTGCTTGCGGCCGCCGGGGAGCAGAATCTCCAGCGTCCACTGGCTCGCGTCCTTCGGGTTCAGCTTGATAGCGTCCGGGTTCTTCGGGTACACACGGAATGCGCGAACCTCAGAGTAGGGGCGGGACTTCGCCGGAAGGAGCAGTCGCCCAGCCTGGAACGAATCCGGGTTGTACAGCACGTAATCGCGGCTACGCATCAGCAATATGATGATCAGCAGAACGCCCGCCGCCAGCAAGAACCAGGATGCGTGACCGATATAGATTGCTTCCCAATCCTCGTCGATGCTCCAGCCAGCCAGCGAAACTAAGAAGACCGAGGCGAGCAGGAACGCAATACCACCGAGGATCCAGTAGGCGGTGCGGTCGTCACGAATCGGCTCCACGCCCGGCACCGTGCCGCGTACACGGAACGGTGCGCTCAGCTTACCCAGCGTCGCCGAGTAGATGCGCGGCATGCCCAGCACACGGTCATCCTTGCTGTATCCGCGAACTGCACGCCACTGACGGCGGCCAATACGCGCACCCAGATACACCATGAGGAACGGCAGAAGCAGCGCCGGCAGTACAACGCCGTCATACACGATATCCCAGTACAGGCTGAAAGTGGAGACCGCCACAATCCAGCCCCACAGGTACATGACCACGTGGAACCAGCCGCTTATCACACCGGCGCCCTCAATAGAATCCAGCTTCTTCTTCGCCTTCTTCGTGGCGCTACCCTTGCGGGAGGAGCTCAGCGGCGCACCCATCGCGGTGCGTTCCGCGGTGGCGCGGCGCGCCTCATCAACGGGCGAGCCGGACACCTCAAGGTACAGTTCGGCTGCCTTCTCCTTCTTGATGGGCACCGGGTAGGCGATATCCACCAGCAGGCACAAGCCCAGGTACACCATGAAGGCGATCAGCCACACGTCGCGTAGCTGCTCCATAGGCAGTCCCAGAGCGCTCAGATCCATGAGCGGCTCACCTCCTTACGTCTCTCAAACTCCTACGCGGATGCGGCAGCAGCTGCGGCAGCCGGAAGAGCCGAGATGATACGGTCCATCGCCTCATCGTCGTGGGCGGCAGAAACGAACCACGCCTCGAACGCGCTCGGCGGCAGGTACACTCCGGATTCGAGCATGGAGTGGAAGAACGCGTTGTAACGGCTGGTTGCCGACGCCTTGATGTCGGCGTAGTTGTGAACGCCCGCCTCGGAGGTGCCGAACGCCACCGAGAAGAGGTTACCGGCGTTCTGGATGGAGTGGTCCACACCGGCGGCGTTGAACGCCTCGGTCAGAGCCTGCTGCAGCTGGGCGCTGCGGGAATCCAGGTGCGCGTAGACGGCGGCATCAGCCAGGGTCAGGGTCTTAATACCCGCCGCAACGGACAGCGGGTTACCCGAGAGAGTACCAGCCTGGTAGACCGGGCCGACCGGCGCCAGGTACTCCATGACCTCACGCTTACCCGCCAGCGCCGCGATGGGCATACCGCCACCAATGACCTTGCCGAACGTGAAAATATCGGGAACCCAGCCGCCATCCTCGGGAGCCGCGTAACCCCAGTAACCAGCCGAAGACACACGGAAACCGGTCAGCACCTCATCAAAAATCACGAGCGCACCGTTCGCGTGCGCAATCTCGTGCAGGCCACGGTTGAAACCGGGCTCGGGGGTGACAACACCCATGTTGCAGGGCGCCGCCTCAGTAATAATCGCGGCAATCTGACCCTCGTGGTTCGCGAACGCCTCACGCACAGCGTCCAGGTCGTTATAGGGCAGAACGATGGTCTCCGCGGCGGTTGCGGCAGTCACGCCAGCCGAACCCGGCAGCGCCAGGGTAGCCACACCCGAACCAGCCTCAGAAAGCAGCGCATCCACGTGACCGTGGTAGCAACCCGCAAACTTAATAATCTTGTCGCGGCCAGTCACACCACGCGCCAGACGAATCGCAGTCATGGTCGCCTCAGTACCGGTGGACACCATACGCACCTGATCAATCGCGCCAGGAATCACCGCGTTAATACGGTTGACCACCAGCTCAGCCAGCTCAGCCTCCGGCGCGCTCGCCGCACCAAAGGACAGGCCGCGCTCAGCCGCCTGCTGAACCGCCTCAACCACCTGCGGATGCGCGTGACCCAGAATCGACGGGCCCCACGAGCAGACCAGGTCAACGTACTCGTTGCCGTCCGCATCGTACAGGTACGCGCCCTTAGCCTTCGCCGCAAACGCAGGAGTGCCGCCCACAGAATTGAAGGCGCGCACCGGGGAATTCACGCCGCCGGGAATCACCGCGCGAGAACGCTCAAACAGCTTCTCGCTGGCTTCGTGGTGCAGCGGGTGGGTAGAGGAAGGAGTCATCGTATCGGTGCCTTTCAACAGGGACGGCGAACTAAAGAATTACAAGGGACGATGCACGGCAAGCAACAGAGCCCGCACGTTACTAACGTCCCGTACCCTAACCATCATAGGCGCTACAGATGAACCGCAGGTGACAAGCACCTGAACGTACCGAAAGGTGACGATAAAACACAACAGACAAGTTAGGGAACAGATAGGTGGAGAAACCCAGAAACTAGCGCATATGCCGGTCGGTATCCAGACGGTTCAGCACCTGGGTGTCCTGATCAAACAGCCAGTTCTTATCAAAGAGCAGACGCACAAACGCCAAGCCCATACCTAACGCCATGAAAATCAGTAGGGACTGCACAAAACCGCTCGCCGCCGAATACATGTCACCGCTCGCAAAATACGACATGGAACGGTAGAACGGAACACCCGGAACCATCGTCACCACCGCCGGAACCGACAGAGAAATACGCGTGTACTTACGCTGATGCAGCGGCGCCACAATCTCAGCCAGGATACCCACACCAAACACGGCAATTGTCGCCGCCATATGCGCGGGCATGCCCGCCTCCACCATATGAATACGGGCGGGGTTCGCCACCGCAGCAATCAAACCACCCCACACACACGCCACCGGGGAGGCGGCAAAGAGCATCGCGAAGCCGGCCGCCGCAACACCCGAGGAAAGCACCTGCAACACCAAATACAGGGTTGGGTCAAGGTTAAGAGGCGCAGGGGCAGTCAACGGCAGGTGGAAGAGCGAACCCAAAACCCACACCGCAAACGACGCGCTCAGCAGCAACAAACCCACATAGGTCAGACGCGAAATACCCGCCAAAAAGTCCATGCGCGAAATATCAAGCATGCCCGTCACCATGGGGAAACCGGGCACCAAGAACAGTACCGACGAAATAAAACCAATCATATGGTTCGGGCTAATCCAACCCGCCGCGACCAGCACATTAACAAGCGCAATGTACAGGCCCGCCGCCAGGAAGCCGCACGCCATCCACGTTGCCAAATGGCTCACCCCGCGCTTGAGCAGAGTCGAACGCAAAAACTGGCCGGCACCCGCCGCGAAGAACACCACCGTGCACTCCACCAGACCGCCACGGTTTAGGAACGCGAACCCGGCACACGCCACCGCCGACGCCAGCGCCAACATCCAGCGGGTGTACAGAGGCTTCGCCGAATCAATAAGGTCAAGCTCGGCGTTCGCCTCCGCAGGGGTGATCTTTTCAGGAAGCTCAGAAATGAACTTACCCAACTGATCCAGCTTATGAGCGTTAATGCCCATCGTGCGCTGCTCAGCGACCTCGGTACGGAAATTACCGTCAGTGTACGAAGAAGTCGAAATCTCGGTGAAGGTCACCTGCGCGTGATGCTCCTTCAACCCCACAGCCTTCGCCAAACGCGCCATCGACGCCTTAATACGGTACGCGCTCGCACCCGACTTCATCAGGATGCGGCCCAGGCGGAGCACCACCTGCGACTGCGCCACCAAGTGCTCATGAGCCAGGCGGGTAGACCCCAGATAAATACTGCGCGTATTCGTGTCAGGGTACGGCTCGGTAGTGCGGGGCTGATCATCCATGAGAGGCCTTCCGGGTCGTGCTATTCACGTGCTATTCGTGTAGGTGTGGTTCCTTATCTAGCATAGGGGAGAAGCCCAAGCGGGGATAGTGTCAGCCCGTCAGCAAAGGAGAAGTAATTGGGGCGCTACCTAGGTTTTTAGCGGCGCAGGTTTAGCGGCGCAGTTTTATCGGCGCACAGGCCAGCGGCCGTCAATGACCTCAGATTCCTTACCCGGCTGCGTACGCAACCACGCCTGGAAGCTCGCCGCCTGCTCCGCCGCCCACTGAATCTGCTGCTCGTGCAGCTGGCGCGCATCCACGTTGAGGATCTCGGGGAACTGCTCGGTGAGCTTCACCAGCAGACGCTCCGCCGCCAGGGCGTCATCAGCGGAGGTGTGCGCATTCTCCAGGGAGACACCGTACTCGGTGGCAAGAACCTCAAGGGTGCGCTTGCCGCGCTTACGCGGAATCACGTGCTTATGCAGAACATACGGGTCGAGCACCACACCCGGCGGCAGCTCACCGTTGGCAATATTGTGGCGCAGTATCTCGTGGTGGAGCACCGAGAAGTCGTAGGCGGCATTGAACGCAATAATCGGCACACCATCAATATTGAGCGCACCAATCGCGCCGGCAAGCTCCCATACGACCTCGCGGGCGGGACGGCCGTGCTCACGCGCGTATTCGGTGGTGATGCCGTGCACGGCGGCGGCACCGGCGGGGATCTCAACGCCGGGGTCAGCCAGCCACTCGCCACGGCGCACCACATTACCCTGAGGGTCCAGCAGGATCAGGGAAGCAGTCACGATGCGGGCGGTGGTGACGTCCACACCGGTGGTTTCAAGGTCAAAAGTGGCGCGCAGGCCGTTCATCCAGGTCATGCTATAAGACTAACCCAGTGGAGAAGGAGGCGCGCGCCCGCAGGTCATGATGCTGTGGATAAGCCCCCGGGGGCTGTATATTAAGTCGCCGGGGCGGCGCATAAGCAACCGACGAGCCTGAATGACCGCCGACAAGGTACAAGCGCGCTCCAGCCGATAGACTGAAACCATGACAACCCAACTTCTCACCGGCATCCCCGGAACCGGTAAAACCCACCACCTCACCGAACGCGCCCTGCGCTACCTCGCCGACGGGAACGACCCCGCCCGCCTGCTCATCCTCGCACCCACCCGCACCGCCGCGACCCGCATGCGAGACACCATCGCCGCATCCAGCGACCGAAGCCTCTCCGTAGCACCCACCCGCGCCTGGGCCGCATATGCCTTCGACCTGCTCAAACGAGCCCAAACCCGCGGGCTACTCAGCGGCGTAGAAGGCAACCTCAAACTCCTCTCCGGCCCCGAACAAGACGTCATCATCGGCGAACTACTCGCCAACCACGCCGAAGGCATCGCCCCCGGACCCGCCTGGCCCGACGTACTCCGCGACGCCCTCGCAACCCGCGGCTTCCGCCACGAAATCCGCGACTTCTTCGACCGCATGGCAGAATACGACCTCACCGCCGAAGACGTACACGCCCTCGCCACCGAACACAACCAGCCCGCCTGGCACGCCCTCGCCCAACTGCACACCGAATACCGTGCCGTGCGAGCCCTCCGCGCCAAAAACGCCTACGACCCGGCAGTACTCATCAACGACGCCTGCCGGCTGCTGCTGCGCGCCCCCGAATTCCTCGCCGAAGAACGCCGCCGCTACGACCTGATCCTCATCGACGACGTGCAGGAACTCAGCCCCTCCATCTACCGGCTGCTACGCCTCATCGCCGCAGAAGTCGCCCCCGCAGACGCCGCGCACCTGACCGAAACCCACCCCGACCTCTTCGCTGAAGGCCCCCAGGTTGTCATGACCTACAGCGATGAAGCCGTCGTCCAGGGCTTCCGAGGCGCCCGCCCAGACCTCGTCACCACCCTGCAGGCAAGCTTCCCGAGCATGCGCACCCGCACGCTCACCACCTCGTACCGCCTGCCCGCTCTCATGATGCCGCTCGTGGCAGACATTCGCCGCCGCCTGCCGCGCTACACCCGATTCGTGCCGCTCACCGCTGAACAGGAAGGGGGCGCGCAGGAAAAGGCGAAGAACGGTGCGCAGGAGGGTGTAAAGAACCGTGCGCCCGCGACCTTCGGACGCATCAACACCACCCCCGCCGACGAAGCCCTCACCTGGGGTGCCGCCGACGAACCGTTGCTACACCTGGGCGCCGACGGCAAAATCCTCGACCCCGCACACTACCGCACCGCACCCGCCGGCGTGTATAAGTATGCGCTCTCCAGCTCCCAGGACGAGGCGAACCTCATTGCCCAAATGCTGCTCGAAGAACGCATCTACGGCAACCACCCCTACCGTGAGTCCGCCATCATCGTGCGTAGCAGCGCGGACGTGGCGCGCATCCGCCGCGTGCTCTCCTCGAACGGTATTCCCTCGCGTACCTCCGCGGCGCTCGTGCCGGTGCGTGACGAGCCCGCCGTACGCCCCTTCCTCGACGCGCTCAGCCTGCTCGTCTATGCCCGCAAGCGCGGCGAGAAGGCGCTCAACCCCGCCGTGCACATGCCCGCCGCAGAAGGTGCAGAAGGTGCGGAGGCGGCGGAGCGTGGCGGCTACGAAACCCTCAGCGCCACCGAAGCTGAAGAGCTCATGCGTCGAAGCCTAGACGACGTCATCGCCGAAGAAAGCCGCGCCAACCCCCTCGGCGGCGCGCAGAGCGCCATCACCCTGCTCACCTCCCGGCTCGGTGGCGCATCCAGCATGGACGTGCGACGACTCCGCCAGCAGCTGCGATCCATCGAACTGCAAAGCGGCGGCCACCGCCCCAGCGACGACCTGCTCCTCGGCGCCCTGCTACACCCCGAAACCCTCCCCGAAGAGGGCGTAGGACGCGCCGTGCACCGCATCGCAGCCGTGCTCTCCGCCGGACGTAAAGCACTCGCCCGACCCGAATCCACCAGCACCGAAGTGCTCTGGGCACTCTGGGAAGCCAGCGGCCTCGAAAAAACCTGGGTCGCCCAGTCGCGCGGCGCAGGCCCCGACGCCGACGCAGCCCACCGAAACCTCGACGCCATGATCGGCCTCTTCGAAGCCGCCGACCGATTCGACGAGCAGATGCGCGGCGCCGGTGCCGAGCAGTTCCTCGACTTCATCGACGCACAGGACCTACCCATGGACACCCTCGCCGCCCGCGGCGTACGCCAAGACGCGGTCGAGATTCTCACCCCCGCACTCGCCGCAGGTCAGTCCTGGCGCACCGTATATGTATGCGGTCTGCAGGAAGGCACCTGGCCCAACACCACCGTGCGCGGCTCCCTGCTGAGCACCGGCGACCTTGTGGACCTGTGCGATGCGCGCCTCCGCCAGCGCGCCCAGCAGGCAGAACAACAGGCGGGGGAGAGCGAGCAGCCTGTGCCGCCCGCCCGCATCCGTAGCTACCCCGAACGCGTGCGCGACACCCGCCACGACGAGCTGCGCATGTTCGCCGTCGCCGCCACCCGAGCCAGCACCCGCCTCGTGCTCACCGCCGTACGCAACGACGATCAGGCCCCCGGCGAGTTCTTCGACTTCGTGCTACCCACCGACGCGGTCGGCGACTCCACGGACGTGCCCATCACCCGCGTGCGCCGCCCCGCCACCCTGCGTTCCCTCGTGGCGGAGCTTCGCCGCACCCTCGTTGAGGAATCGATGAACGCGATGCGTGCCGAAGACGCGCAGCAGGAGGGCTCACAACGGGCCGGCGCGCAGGCTGGAAACGCGCCGGTGGAAGATTCTCTCACCCCGGAAGAGTCCGCATACCGACTCGATGCCGCCTCCCGCACCCTGGCGCGCCTGGCGAACGCCCAGGCACCCGGCGCCGCACCCGACGAATGGTGGGGCCTGCTGCCGCTGTCTAGCACGGAGCTGCTCTTTGCGCACCGCCCCGCAGACCACGCCGAGCTGGACGAAAACCACGGTGAAGACGGCGAAGAACAGGCTGAAACCCCCGGCCGCCGCACGATTACGCTTTCGCCCTCGCGCCTGGAAACCATCCACAGCTCCCCGCTGGACTGGCTGGTTTCCGCCGCCCGCGCGGAAGCCCAGACCGACCTGTCCCGCTCCCTCGGTACGCTTGTGCACGCCATCGCCGAGGAGTACCCGACCGGTACCCTCGAAGAGCTCCAAACCGCCCTCGACGAGCGCATTAGCTCCCTCGGCGTGCCCGCCCGCAAGGACGACGAAACCGACGAAGAGTACCGCGAGCGCGTGCCCTGGGAATCCTACGCCCTCTACGAGCGCGCCAAGCGCATGATTCTGCGCCTGAGCTACTACTACCGTCAGCACATGGGCGACGCCGGCTGGCAGAACCTCGGCGTTGAAGGCTCCTTCGCGGTGCGTGTGCCCGTGCCCTTCGACCCCGCCGGTGAGGTCGGCGAGCTGGATGCGCTGCTCACCGGTCGTGTGGACCGCCTCGAGGGTACCGCCCCGGCGGAGGACGGCACCCGCCGCTACGCCATTGTTGACCTGAAAACCGGTAAGTCTAAGCCGACCGGCTCGGAGATGGAGACGCATCCGCAGCTTGCCGCCTACCAGATTGCGGTGGAGGCTGGCGCGGGCGAACAGCTGGAGGAGCGTTACCGCGCCGAAGCCGCCGCTCTGGAGGCGGACGAACCGCTACCGGATGCCCGTCCCCAGGAGCTGGAGTACACCGGCTACACGGGTCGTTCCGGAGGCGCGGCGCTCGTGCAGCTGGGCGCCTCGGGCGTGAATGACGAGAGTAAGACTCGCCTGCAGGTTCAGCCCGCCCTGACGGAGCACGATTCGTGGGCGGCTGAGCTGGTGCAGCACGCCGCGGAGCTGATTGCTGGCGCGCAGGTGCAGGCTCGTCACCGTGAGGGCGGCTATGGGTGCCGTCTGCCGGAGATTTGCCCGATTTGTACGCGTGGCCGTCAGGTGACGCAGCCCTAGTACCCCCTGTTCTTTCGGTATCACTCACCCTGAACCTCCCATGAGAATGACCCATGAGGAAGAGGAAACATGACTGACTCTGGCGCACACGGCGCTACTAACCCCGGCGCTACTAACTCCGGCGCTAATCCCGGTCCTGGCACCGGCATGCTCACCCCCGCCCAGTGGTGCGAGCACAATAGCTGGCAGCTGCCCAACGGCGCGCTCTTCTCCGCAGAGGCCGCCGCGAACAACCCCGAGCTGAAGCCCGCTGGCTACCGTAGTGCCCTCGATATTGCCGAGATGCTCAACGGCGCCGACGGCAAGAAGCCGACCCCCGAGCAGATCCGCATGATTGAGGCGGGCCCCGCCCCGACCCTCGTTATTGCGGGCGCAGGTTCGGGTAAGACCGCGACCATGGTTGACCGCGTGATTTGGCTGGTCGATAACGGTTTTGTGCGCCCTGAAGAGGTGCTCGGCGTGACCTTCACCCGCAAGGCGGCAACCGAGCTGCGCAGCCGTATGCGCGCCGGTCTGAACACTCTGCGCCGTAGCCGCCGCGTCGCCCCGACCGATGAGGAGCTGCGCGAAGGTATCGCTGACCCGACCGTGCTCACCTACCACTCCTACGCGAATAACCTCGTCAAGGAGTACGGTCTGCGCCTGGGCGTGGAGCAGGACGCGCAGATGCTCGGCGATGCGCAGAAGTGGCAGCTTGCCGCGCAGATTGTGCAGTACTGGGAGGGGGAGCTTCCCCTCGATAAGGACGGCGTGCCGGTGTCTGCGGCGACCATGATTAACCAGATGCTGCAGCTTTCTGACGAGTGCGCGGAGCACCTGGTGGAGCCGCAACAGGTTATTGACTTCTGCACCGAGCAGTTGGCGGCGTACGCGGCGGTGCCCGAGCCTCGCCGTGAGACGAAGACTGAGAGAGACATTCAGAAGGTTCAGCGTCTGCTGCGTAACCGCCGAGTGTACGCGCGCATGGCGATGAGCTACGCCCGCGTGAAGGCGCGCATGCAGGTGCTGGATTTTGGTGACCTGATGCGTTTTGCCGCCCGTATTGCGGAGGCTGACCCGGCGATTCGCGAGGGTGAGCGTGCCCGTTTCAAGGTGGTTCTGCTGGACGAGTTCCAGGACACTTCGCACGCGCAGATGAGCTTGTTCTCCTCGATTTACGGTGCCGATGAGGCGGCGGGTATTCCGGCGCATCCGGTGATGGCTGTGGGTGACCCGAAGCAGTCGATTTACGGTTTCCGTGGCGCTTCGGACGGCCAGATGTTCAGCTTCTACCGTCATTTCCCAACCAAGCATGTGCGGCCGCTGTTCCTGTCCATTGCGTGGCGTAACGACATTTCGGTGCTGAACGCGGCGAACCATGTGGCGGAGAAGCTGAAGGAGGTTCCCGAGTGGGTGCGTGCCGCCGACGGCGATATTACCGCCGCTCAGGTTCCTGACCTGCGCCCGCGCTGCGCTCTGGTGGGGGAGCCGGGCTCACCCGCCTTTGAGCAGGCTGCCGCGGGCATGGTGGGGCGCGTTGATTTGACGTACCACGACTCTGACCGCGAGGAGGCTGTGGCTATCGCTGAGCGTATTGCGGCGATGCGTACCCAGGCGGTGCGCGAGTATGAGCGCGCCTACGCGGCGCATCGTTCCGGTGATGGTTCTGTGCATCCGCGTTTGAAGATGCCTGAGATTGCGGTGTTGGCGCGTGTGCACGGTCAGCTGGACCCGATTCGTGTGGAGTGCGAGCGTCTGGGTATTCCGGTGCAGCAGGTGGGTTTGGGCGGTTTGCTTTCCCAACCGGAGGTTGTGGATTTGGTGTCGGCGTTACGTGTGCTGGCTGATCCGAACCGTTCGGATGCTCTGGCGCGCCTGCTGACGGGTGCGCGTTGGCGTTTGGGCGCGGCGGATATGTTGGCGCTGGGTGATTGGGCTCAGTCGCTGGTGCGTGAGCGTGAGCGTGCCCTGCGCGAGCAGATGGCGTTGCGTATGCTCGCCGAGGCTGAAGACGCCGACGACGCTGCTGCTATCAACCTGCAGGCAGAGCACCTGCGCGCCGCCCAGGAGCGCCTGGACGAAACCCTCAAGGGCGCGGTGGAGGATTCCTCCGGCTACGCCTCCCTGATCGAGGCGGTGGAGAACCTACCGCAGGACGGCGCGGACGGCGAACCCCTCTACGGTGAGCAGTACCGTGGCCGCCGTTTCTCCCCGGCGGCGCTGGAGCGTCTGCGTGCTTTTGCCGAGCAGATGCGCGTGCTGCGTGCCGGTTTGAGCGAGGATTTGGGCACGCTGCTGTACGAGATTGAGCGCACCATGCTGCTGGATATTGAGCTGGCGGTCCGCCCGGGTACCGACCCGCTGGGTTCGCGTGCGAACCTGGACGCTTTCCACGAGGTTGCCGCCGCCTACGGCATGTCGGCGCCGCGTATTAACGCGATGATTTACGCCGGCTCTGACGGCGTGAGCGCGGAGGAGGGCGACCCGGGTGCGCGCCGCTTCCTGCTGTCTTCGGGCGGCGTGAGCTACGTGATGGGTTTCCTCGCGTGGCTTGAACGTGCCGATGATGAGGAGAAGGGCCTGGCGCTGGGCACTGTGGAACCTGACCCGAACGCGGTGCAGCTGATGACCATGCACGCCGCGAAGGGCCTGGAGTGGGATCACGTGCTTCTGCCGGGCCTGTGCGGTAGCGCCACCGGCGGGCAGACCCCGAACCTGTGGCAGATGTCGGCTAATACGGCGCTGCCCTGGCCGCTGCGTGGCGACCGCGAGTACCTTCCCTCGATCCTTGAGACCCCGGAGGAGATTACCGCCTTCGAGAAGGCGAAGGACCTGGAAGACTACCTGGCCGAGCACAAGGATGATGCCGCCGAGCATGCCGGCATGGAGGACCGCCGCCTCATGTACGTGGCGATGACCCGTGCCCGTAACCTGCTGGCGTTGAGCGCCTACCGCTGGAAGAGCGCCGCTATGCTCCCCCTGCCGGTGCAGCCCTTCTGGGAGGAGCTGCTGAAGATGCTCTTCAACCCGTTCGTGGGTCTGGATGCGCCCTCTCTGCATTTCGAAGAGACAATGGATACCCCCTGGGCAGCGCCGCAGTTGGTGGGCATGGGCCTGTCGTACACGATGCCGAACCCCGCCGATAAGCGCAAGAAGGTGCACCTGAACCATGTGCGCCGCTGGGCTGAGCAGCTGGCTGAGTCGAAGTACCGCCTGGCGGAGCCGGTGACCCTGGTGCACGGTACGGTCGTGGATCCCTCGAACCTGCCGCCCGCCCCCGATGAGGCGGCACTGCTGGAAGAGCTGGAACTCTACCCCGTAGACGCCGACGAGCTCACCCCCGTACAGGCGGAGGCGCGCGCGAATGCTCGGGCAACCTACGCCGAGCAGGTGCAACGCTACGCGTGGGCGCTGGTTGAGGCCATGGCTCCTGCCCTCGCGCAGGATTGGCAGCTGGCGGCTCCTTCCGTACGAGCACGCACGGTGGCGGAGAACTGTACCCGCCTGAACCTGCCGGTGCCCGAATGGATTATCGAAGCCACCGAGCGGGAGAAATGGCGTGAGGCGCAACCGCCTCAGCCCGGTTTCTCGCCGACGGTGGCGGCGGCGCTGCCGATTGAGGTGCGCGGCCAGTTCGCCCAGAAGAACTACGAGGACAGGAACCCGAACCTGGGTGCGGTGCTGACCGCCATGTGGCCTTTTGATCCGCTGGAGCGCCCCGTGATTTGGCGTTGGGCTTCTGACGATGCCCTCAACCGGGGCACGGAGGCGGTGCTTCGTCGCGGCCAGCATGAGCAACTGGAGCGTGAGATTGCGATTAACTCCTCGAGCCGTCGTGAGGCGGTGGAGCGCGCCGCCCTGGCGGTGGAGCTCGCCGTTGGCGCGGGGGAGGATAATCTGCACCAGAGCGGGGATGCAGCGGGGGAGAGCGCAAGCCACCTTGCACCCGTCGAACCCGCTGCATCCGCTGTACACGGCGAGTCCGCTATTCCCGAATCCCTGCGTCAGCAGGCGGTGGACTGGGAACGCGAAGCCGACCTGCTACTGCTCATGATGGGTCAGACCGACCCGGTGCTGAGCGATCAGCTGCCGGGGCACCTGTCCGCATCCACGTTCATTCGCCTGAGCGAGGACCCGCAGGGCACGGTGCATCAGCTGATGCGCCCGGTGCCTCAGCGTCCCTCGCGCGCGGCAACGATTGGTACGGCGGTGCACGCGCTAATTGAGGAGCACTTCGGGGTGGCGTCGAGCGCTGACCCGCTGGAGGCACCCGACGCGGAGGACACGGTGGGCGTTGACCTGCCTGCTTCTGCTGCTGCCTCCGCCTCCGCCGCGCCCGCTGAGCCTGCAGATCCTGCTGACCAGCAGGAACAGGACGAGTTCACCTTCGAGGACGACTTCGAGGAATCCGAGAGCGAACTGGACGCCTCCGTTCAGCGCCTCTGGGAGCGCTTCGCCAACAGTGAGTGGGGCAGCGACGAGTGGAAGGACCGCATCTGGGCGGTCGAATACCCGGTCGAAACCCACATCGAGGGCGTAAGCCTGCGCGGCCGTATCGACGCGGTGTTCCGCACCGAGGACGAGGGCGGCGAACGCTGGGTGCTGGTGGATTGGAAGAGCGGTTCCCGCCCGAAGATGTCGACCATGCAGTCTCGACGCTTCCAGCTGGGCCTGTACCGCATCGCGTTCTCCCGCATTATGGGCGTGGACCCGGAGCGTATCAGCACCGTGTTCGTGTACCTGGGCGGCAAGGGTGTTGCGGAGGTGTGGGATCACCAGATCCGCGGCGGCCTGCCCTCGGAGGCGCAGCTGGCGAAGGTGATCCGCGAGGCGCGCAAGGGCTAGGTAGCGGATCTCAACAGCGAATCTCCCAGCGCCGGGCGGGCGGCGCTCGCGCGTTAGCTTGAGCCAATAACCGAATACAGAAAAGCAGCTCACGGAGGCATTGCGCCTCGTGAGCTGCTTTTCTGCGTGGACTTCTGCGGTTAATGGCAGAGAACGCCTCTTCACCCCACTGCATTAGGGTGATGAGGCGTCCTCAGCCGCTGAAGAACTATAGAGGTACTTCGTGCCCTCGCACGCTCCGGGAAAGAATCGCGCCGAACGACTGCCGCTCTCGCGGCCTCACTCGCGCCGCCGGCGCCCCGTGGGGTTTGCGTGCGTCTTTACTCTCAAACACAACCTCGAAAGTAACTCTATAGATTTCTGCCATCGGTGATTGGTTGCGCGGTGCATGAATCCGGCTCGGGTCTGACATGACCGGTCAGGGTCCCGTCCAATCTGTCTCCCCAATTTATCGCTGCCACGATATCAGCGCTGGTCAGTGCGCTATGGGGAGTGTGTCCGCTGGTATTCTCGCGGCACAGCAAAAGTATTCCAGGAGTTTTTGAAAAAATCTACAGGGTAAGTTTTTACCCTAAAATGCACTATTTTGAGCATAGTTCAAGGTGAAGTTGAGACTCTGTGGACTCCCGAGGTCAAAAGTTGGTTCATGTGGGTTTGTGGCGTATTAGCACCCGGGAAATATTGTGAATGGCGCCTTTAGCGCACCTTCAAGTCTCAGCCTTAATCTGAGTCATTCATGCACAAAAATGCAAAACTGGTGCTCAAAAGGTGAGGGGAAACACTTAAAGAAATTTCGGCAAAAAGCCCACTAAAGCCCCTCCACTAGCCCTTATAGGCATCATCCCGTCGGTTTGACAGACAGTCAGGAGAGCAGGTTTCACCGGGCGCGAGTCAGCGGATATACAACCCAGTAGGTACAGTTCAGCCCCGCAGCGCAGTACTGCGGGGCTGAACTGAAAATCTAGCTGAACCGAAAACCTATGCGGTAAGTAGCAACCTAACAGCTACCCGACCCAATACCTACTCGGTGGGGCCGACTAGCGGGCCGACCTCCTCCTGTCCGAGCAGTTCGCCGGAGGCGCGCAGGTCGTCCTGAATGTCCAGGAGCATGGACACCGCGTGGGTTGCGCCGTCGCGGTCGCCAACCTCCACGGTGTGGGTGAGCCACTGGGCGATCGCGAACTCCGCGTAGAAGTTCGCGCGCTGCGCCAGGTAGGCGTCGGGCAGCTGAGGCATCTGCTGGCGGTACACCTCGATTGCCTCGTCGGTGAAGTCGATGTCCTGGCAGGAGTACAGCCAGGCGAAGTCCTGCGCGGGGTCGCCCACGTGCACATCGGACCAGCCGGTGACCTCCACGATGCGCGCCGTCGAGGGCGTGACGTGCAGTACGAGGTTCTCGGCCCCCATGTCACCGTGGACCACGCGCGGGCGGAACTGCCACATGGGTCCGGGGGAGAGCACGGTACGCCAGTGTGCGAGTAGGTCGGCGGGCACCTTGCCGGTTGCGGCGGCACGCTCGAGCTCGGCGTTCTTGCGCAGACGAATCTGCTCCGAAGAGTAGGAGGGCAGATCGGCTTCGTAAATGATGTCTTCGGGCATCACGTGCAGGGTCGCAATGTCCTTGGCGATGATGGACGCCAGGGAGGGGCGGTTCGCCGCAACTTCGCGGCGGCTCAGCTCGGCGAGCTGGTCCACGTCGTAGATGGTGCCGGGGATGTGCGTGTACACGAACACGTTGCCGCCCGCGTAGGGTACGGTGCCGGCGACGGTGGGTACGGCGAAGGGCAGTCGGGCGCGCAGGCCGGGGCTGAACGACTGCAGGATGAGGTGTTCAGCTTCCAGACGCATGCTGGCGTCGGGGCGGCGCGGGGCGCGCACTCGCCAGCGGCGACCGGTGGAATCGGCGATGATTGCCGAGTCGAAGTCGTCGCTGTCTTCGCGGACCGGTTCGGCGCCGACGGGGTAAATCCCGGGCACTCCGGCGGAGACAATGGCTGCTAGCTGAAGGGGAGATAAAGTCACGGGTTAAGGTTACCAAACCAATGTGTGCCGTTTAGTAGTTTTTGGGATCTTTATGCCAAGTGGTGAAGATACTTGTGGATAAGCCTAAACGCTTCCGCCTGCGCTTCTTCCCTCACCTCTATCCGTGCTTCTACTTGCACGCCCCCAGATAGGTAGCGCCTCACGCCCTGAATGAAAGAAGCGACGGCTAAGAAGCCCCGGTGGACTCTGGGAGAATACAATGGAAGACCGGCTATCACCGCCTCGCGCGCCCGCATATCCATATGTCCAGCGCGAGCGCCTGCCGCCTGCCCGTACCGCCCGCCTTACTGATGGAGCATTATGACCGCCACACCTCAGCAGCCTCAGCATATGATCTCCGCAGACGATATTCTTGCCGGGCTTGACCCGGATCAGCGTGCGGTCGCCACCGAGCTGGACGGCCCCATGCGTGTGCTCGCCGGTGCCGGTACCGGTAAGACCCGCGCGATTACGCACCGCATCGCCTACGGTATTGCGATTGGTCGCTACCAGGGCCCGCGCGTGCTTGCCCTGACCTTTACCCTGCGTGCTGCGGAGGAGATGCGTACCCGCCTGCATCAGTTGGGTGCGCACGGCGTGCAGGCGCGTACTTTCCACTCGGCGGCGCTGCGTCAGCTGGTGTATTTCTGGCCGCAGGTGGTGGGCGGTACGTTCCCGTCCATCGTGCAGAACAAAGCCTCGCTCATTACGGAGGCGGCGAACCGTCTGCGCATTAGCACGGATCGTTCCCTGTTGCGTGATTTGGCGTCGCTGATTGAGTGGGCGAAGGTTCAGCTGCTCACCCCGGACACCATCATGCAGCGTTTGAGCGAGAAGCAGCTGCCCTCGGCGATTACCCCGCAGAATATGCAGCGTATTTTCCAGGCGTACGAAGACCTCAAGGATGAGCGTAACCTCATCGACTTTGAGGACGTGCTACTGCTGACCATCGCCATGCTGGAGGAGGACGAGAAGCTCGCCGCGACCGTCCGCAACCAGTACCGCCACTTCGTGGTGGACGAGTACCAGGACGTGTCCCCGCTGCAGCAGCGTCTGCTGGATGTGTGGCTGGGCGGCCGCGACGATATTTGCGTGGTGGGCGACGCCTCCCAGACGATTTACTCTTTTACCGGCGCGACCAGCCGTTACCTGCTGGATTTTCCGCGCCGGCACCGTGGCGCGCACATGGTGAAGTTGACCCGCGACTACCGCTCCCACTCGCAGGTGGTGGAGCTGGCGAACCGTCTGTTGGCGGCGCGTCGTCCGCATCCGGATTCGAGCCCGCATTCGTGGGCGCCGCCGCTGGAGCTGATGTCTCAGCGCGGCCCCGGCGTGGATGTGGAGTGGTTCGGTTACGCGGACGATGAGCAGGAGGCCGCCGGCATTGCCGAGGATATCCGCGACCTGATTGAGAAGGACGGCGTGCCGCCTTCGGAGATTGCGGTGCTGTTCCGCACGAACGCGCAGTCGGCGGCGATTGAGTCTGCGCTGGCTGCCGCCCACATTCCGTACCAGCTGCGCGGCGCGGAGCGCTTCTTCGAACGCCCCGAGGTCAAGCAGGCCATGCTCGCCCTGCGCGGCTCAGCCAAGTCCACCGATGGCACCGAAGACGTCACCCGCTACACCCGCGATGTGCTCGGCGGCCTCGGCTACAAGGAGGAGGGCCCCCTTTCGGGAGGCGCCACTCGCCAGAAGTGGGAGTCCCTCGCCGCCCTGGTGCATATGGTGGATATGATGGCGCAGCACCGCCAAGAGCAGCTTCAGGAGCACCGCGCGAATCCTCGCCCGGGCGTGCCCGAGCCGCTCCCTTTGACCATGCACGAGGTGGTGGCGACCCTGAACCACCGCAGCGAATTCAACGACGCCCCGCAGGTCAACGGCGTAACCCTCGCCTCCCTGCACGCGGCAAAGGGCCTGGAATGGGACGCCGTATTCCTGTGCGGTCTGAACGAGGGCCTCATGCCGATTACTTTCGCGACCACCCCGGATGAGGTGGACGAGGAGCGCCGCCTGCTGTACGTGGGTATTACGCGCGCCCGCAAGTACCTGTGGCTGACCTGGACCATGACCCGCACCGTGGGTGGTCGCGGTCAGCGTAAGCGTTCGCGTTTCCTGGACGATATTGATCCGGCGAAGCGCCGCCGCAGGGCTGAGAGCGCCGGCCCCTCGTATAGCCAGCCCCGCTCGGCACAGGCTCGTTCGACTCAGCCCCGTGCAACACAGGCTCGCCGTTCGTCGAAGGGAAGAGGAGACTATGGCTCAGCGTTTTAAACGTGAGATTCTGCCCGCCACCGAGGATCGACCGCAGATTGAGCTGGTCCGCTCGGCGCGCCGCACCCGCACCATCAGCATGCAGCGTGACGGCGTGGACGAGCACGGCAATCCCGCCTACCGCCTGCTCATTCCGGCTGCGAGTACGAGCGAGGAGATTGATGAGCATATTGCCCGCCTGCTGCCGCGCATTCAGCGTCGTGCCGCGCGCCGTGAGCGTGCCACGCAGCTGACGGTCACGGACGAGTACCTGCGCTCCCGCGCTCTGCACCTGGCGCAGAAGAACCTGCCGGAGCTGGTTGCCGCGGGCAGGCTCGAGAAGCTGTCGATTCGCTGGGTGAGCAACCAGCGTCAGCGCTGGGGTTCGGCAACCTACGCGAACACGCAGATTCGTATCTCATCGGAGCTGCAGGGCGTACCGGAGTACGTGCTGGATTCGGTGATTCACCACGAGCTCTGCCACCTGCTGCAGCCGAACCATTCGGCGGCGTTCCGTGCCCTGGAGTCGCGTTACCCGCAGCTGCTGCGGGCGCAGGCCTACCTGGAGGGGTACGCGCTGGGGCGCTCGCGTGCTGAGGGCGAGCGCGGCGAAAACAGCGCGGACTAAAATCCAGCCAGCTAAAATCCAACCGGCTAACGCGCTTCCCGAAAATCAAAGAATCAAAAACCAAACGAAACACTCGAGCGGGGGTGACTTGTACATTCACAAGCCACCCCCGCTCGAGTGTCAGCTATTTACTTTCGCCGCTCAGCTTTACTTCGCTCAGCTTTACTTTTCTTCGGGCGCGTTGCCGAAGCCGCCGTCCAGCAGCTTCTGCAGCTCCGAGTCGAAGTCCACGTCGTCCAGGCTGATTTCGTTCATGCGCGCATCGTATGCGGTGAAGTCTTCCAGCTCGGCGGGGGTGGGCAGGGTCTCCGGGGTGTCCCAGAGGCCGTCGCGCGCCTCAATGCCGTGGGATTCTTCGTACCAGCGCCAGAACTGCTGTGCCTCACGCACCAGGCGCGGGCGCAGTTCCAGGCCGACCAGGTTCTCGAAGACCTGCTCGCTGGGGCCGCCGTCGATGCGGCGGCGCGCCATGATTTCGGTCAGCTGCGGTGCCTTGGGCAGGTTGCGGGTCGCATCCTCGGTGACGACGGATACCCAGCCTTCGATGAGGGCGAGCAGACCCTCCAGGCGCTGTACCGCCAGTTCCTGGTCTTCGGTGCGCTGGGGGCTGAACATGCCGCCTTCGAATGCTTCCTGTACTGCGTCGGGGTTGCTCATATCCACCTGGGATGCGGCGTCCTGCATGCGGTTCATGTCCACGCGGATGCCGCGGGCGTAGCGCGCCACGAGCTGGACCAGGTCTTCACGCAGCCAGGGGTTTGCCTTGTGCAGGCGGATCAGCGCGGATTCACGCACAGCAAGGTAGAGCAGAACCTCCTGCGGGGGCACCTCGATGCTGTCGGCGAGCTGCTGGTAGCCGTTGGGCAGCAGCGCGGAGGAGCCGGGCGCGAGGGGGAAGCCCACGTCGGTGGAGGAGTACACCTCACCGGCGAGCTGCGCGAGTGCCTGCGCCATCTGCGCACCAAAAATCACGGAACCAATGTTGTTCAAGAAGCCGCTGTTGAGAATCTGCGAGATCTCTTCGGGCACGTCTTCGGGAGCGCCGGGCATGACCATGGACTGGGTGACTTCGGCTGCGACCGGCTCGACCATTTCGCGCCAGGAGTCGAAGGAATGCTCCACCCATTCCGCCTTGGACCACGCCTGCACCGGGTAGTTGTGGCGCTCAATGATAGTCACCGCGTCCAGCCAGAGGTCGGCGAGGTTCGCCGCGTCTTCTACGGCGCGCTTGAGGTTTTCGGGTACGGAGGGGTCTTCACCCATGGAGGCGAGCATCTGGCGGGTCTGGTTCTTCACGCTATCCCAGTTCACACCGCTGGGGCTGTCGGATGCGCCCGCGCCGGAGAACATCGCCTGCACCTGCGCGAACATGCTCTGCATCATGGCGGGGTCAAAGCTCATGCCCATGTTCTTCAGGTCTTCGGGGTCGATGCTGATGCCGAAGGGGTTCTGGCCGCCTTCGCCGAAGAGCGCGCTGAAGGGGTTCTGCGCGTTGGAGGAGGCGCCCTTGCCGCCCTGGCCGGTTGCCCCAGCGGAGGGGTCGAAGCCCTGCTCCTGCATCTTCTTAATGAATTCTTCGAGGGGGTCGCGCTCGTTGGAGGCGCCGCCGGTGGGGTTCTCAGACATGTAGAAGCCTTTCGTAATCCGGGGGTGGGCGTAGCTGGCTCGCTCGCTGTCCAGCCTACCGATTTTTGCTGAGAATTTCCCGTGCCACCGCTGTGGAAGCGGGTTAATCAGCTAAGGGCTCACAAGCTTGTCTCTGTCGCCGGGGTTTGGGAGCTTTTTCGTGCCGCTGTCACCGTGCGGTGCTGACACAGCGCGGTGCGGGCCGGAACGTAAACGCCACCTGATTGCTCTATTTTTAGCGGGGTAACGGTGCCCGCCCGCGTGTTGAAAAGCAGGTTTATCCGGTACTGTAGAAACCATGACTAAGTCCACCCCTGATGCTGAGCAGCAGCCGAACGCCGCCTCCGCGAGCGTGAAGAGTAATGAGAAGGCGACCAAGCGCCGTTCGCGTTTTGCGCCGCGCCGTGTGAACCTGCGTTCGGTCAGTGCTGTGGCGACGTGCGCCCTGCTGGCTGGTGCTTTTGTTCTGCCCAGTTCCTATGTGAAGGAGGGCCCCGGCCCGCTCTTTGACGTGCTCGGAACCTATCAGGAGAAGGACGTCATTGAGGTTTCTGGCGCGCCCAGCTATAAGACGTTCGGCAAGATGAACATGACCACGGTGTCGGTTTCGGGCGGCCCGTACACGGAGCTGTCCGGCGCGGAGGCGTTCTACGGCTGGTTGGCGTTTGACGGTAACCGCAGCCTCGTGGTGCCGACCGATGCCCTGTACCCGCACGTGAGCCATGAGCAGGCGACGGCGGCGACCGGCGCGCAGATGGCTGATTCGCAGACTCAGGCGAAGGTCGCGGCGATGCGCCAGCTGAAGATGGCGGTGACCGAGAAGGTTCAGGTGCTTTCCACGGTGGAGGGTTCCCCGGCGGCGAGCGCGCTGAGGGCTGATGACCGTATCGTGAAGGTGGGGGAGAAGCAGATTGAGACTCTCACCGATGTTCCGAAGGCGGTGAACGCTTCGAACGGCTCGCCGATTGATGTGACCGTGGAACGTGACGGCAAGCAGCAGACCTTTAAGCTGACCCCGGTTCGTTCCAGCGACAATAGCCGCTGGATTCTGGGCGCGGGTTTGAAGCAGAGCTATGACCTGCCGGCGCACGTGCAGTACAACCTGGACGGTGTGGGCGGCCCGAGCGCCGGTCTGATGCTGGCGCTGGGTACGGTGGATAAGCTGAGCGAGGGTACTCTGCTCGCCGATGAGGATGCCGGAGGCGACCCGTACCGCAGCTACATTTCGGGTACCGGCACGATTGATGCAGACGGTAAGGTCGGCGCAATTGGCGGTATCAAGTACAAGATTCTGGCGACGGGCCGTTACGGTGCGCGCTACTTCTTGGCGCCTAAGGAGAACTGCGATTCGATTGTGAAGATGCAGGCGCAGGACCCCGACCTGTTCAACTACTATCACGCCGGTCAGGTGCGCGGCACGATGGTGGTTGTGCCGGTGTCGACCCTGGATGAGGCGGTGAAGACGGTGGAGGCGATTAAGTCCGGCACCCCGGATGATTCCCTGCCCCGCTGCGGTTCCTAACATAACGTTTTTCTCCGCAAGGTTCTCACCCGTATAGCGTAGAAGTCAGCCCCGGTACTTTACGGTACCGGGGCTGTTCTGTGCCCTATTCTCTGTCCTCGTCTGCGTCTCCGTAATCCTCGCCAGCACCTCTCATCTCAGCATTTCGCGCCCCAAAACCTCTCAACCGGTCATATTTCGCCCCGAGCTTCTACGAGGTTCTGCCCTTCTGCGTTACCTCTGAGATACTTAAAGGCAGTTATTTTCTCTGAACGTATGATGAGCGAGGAATTGTGTCTGAGTCGACCAATAACACCGCGCATCCCAAGCCGAAGAAGTCAACGCCTAAGCGTCGTAGCCCCCTGAGGGCGACGATTGCTGTGGTGGCGGTGCTCATTGCTGCTTTTGTGGGTGCGTCCCAGGTGTACACGGACTGGCTGTGGTTTGATCAGCTGGGTTATAGCACCGTGTTCACTACCCAGATTTTGTTGAAGGCAGCCGTGTTTGTGGTGGCTGCCGTGGTGATTGCTGTGCCGCTGTGGGCTTCGATGTCCTACGCGGTCCGTCATGCTGATGTGGCGCCGGCGTCCGAGAAGAAGCCGCAGGAGGCGCCGAACCCGAATCAGAGCGTGCCGACGAGCGGCACGGATGCTGCCGAGCAGATGCTGCGTGACGTGTTTGGCCAGCAGCGTGCTGAGGAGAGCATGCGCCGCTACCACGAGAGCGTGGATAAGGCGCGTAAGGTTCTGCTGATTGTGGTTCCGCTGCTGTTGGGTCTGTTCATTGCTTCGGCGACGATGACTCAGTGGAGCACCGTCGCGCTGTTCTTCAATCAGCAGTCCTTCGGTAAGACTGACCCGGAGTTTGGTCTGGATTACGGTTTCTTCCTGTTTGCGTTGCCGTTCTTCCGTATGGTGGTGACTCTGGTGACTTCCGCTGTGGTGCTGTCGGCGCTCGCGGGCCTGTTCATGCACTACTTCTACGGCGGTATTAAGGTGCAGCCCGGTGGCGTGAGTACCACGTCGGCATTCCGCCGTCACGCTGCGATTGTGGTGGCTGTGTTTTTGCTGACTCGTGCGGTGAGCTTCTGGTTGGACCGCTATTCGTCGACTCAGCAGCAGGTGGGCCGTTGGGCTGGCGCGATGTACACGGATGTGAACTCGTCAATCCCGGTGAACGCTATTTTGGCGATTTCTGCTCTGCTGGTGGCGATCATGTTTGTGGTGGCTGCTTCGATGAATCGTTGGCGTCTGCCGCTGATTAGCACCGCGATGCTGGTGATTGTTGCCGTGGTTGCTGGCGGCCTGTACCCGTGGGTTGTTCAGCGTTTCCAGGTGGTTCCGAATGAGCAGGGCGCTCAGTCAAAGTTCATTCAGCGCAATATTGATGCGACCCGTTACGCGTACGGTCTGGACAAGATTGAGACCACTCCGTATGACGCGACGATTGATACCCGTGCCGGTGCGTTGAGCTCTTCGAGCGCGACTATTGCGAATATCCGTCTGTTGGATCCGAATGTTGTGTCCTCGGCGTTTGCTCAGATGCAGCAGTTCCGCCCGTACTACCGTTTTGATTCGCAGCTGTCGGTGGACCGCTATTCGGTGGGTAACACCACGCAGGATACGGTGTTGGCGGCTCGTGAGCTGAACCCTGCGCAGACGAGCGGCGATTCTTGGTATAACCGTCACGTGGTGTACACCCACGGTTACGGTGTGATTGCCGCCTATGGTAATCAGGTGGATTCTGCGGGTAACCCGAAGTTCCTGCAGTCCGGTATTAAAGCGACCGGTACCCTGAGCGAGGATTATGAGCCGCGTATTTACTTTGGCATGAGCTCGCCGGAGTATTCGATTGTGGGCGGTAAGGGCGACACCCTGGAGCTGGACCGTCCGCTTTCTGCTGAGGAAACCAACGCCTCCGATGCGAAGTACACTTTCACCGGTTACGGTGGTCCTCGCGTTGATTCGCTGCTGGCTCGCCTGTCGTACGCGATTAAGTTCCAGTCCTCTGACATTCTGCTGTCGGATGCGGTGCGTGAGGGTTCGCAGATTCTGTACGAACGCAACCCGCTGGATCGTGTGCGTAAGGTGGCGCCGTACCTGAGCGTGGATTCTAAGCCGTACCCGGCGATTGTGAATAACCGCGTGCAGTGGATCGTGGATGCTTACACCACGAGCGATCAGTTCCCCTACGCGCAGGGTAGCTCCCAGGATGCGGCAACCGCTGCGGGCGCTCAGCGTTCTAACTCGGTGAACTACATCCGTAACTCGGTGAAGGCTACCGTGGACGCGTATGACGGTTCGGTGACCCTGTACGCGTGGGATGAGGAGGATCCGGTGCTGAAGGCGTGGCAGGGTGTTTTCCCTGGCACGGTGAAGAGCTACCGTGAGATGAACGCTTCGCTGATGAGCCATGTGCGTTACCCGACTGACATGTTCAATATTCAGCGCACCATGCTGAATAAGTACCACGTGACGAACGCGAATAGCTTCTACGCCGGTGACGATGTCTGGTCGATTCCGAACGACCCGACCAATGATCGTAACCAGCCGATTTCGCCCTACTACCTGTCCTTGCAGATGCCCGGGGATTCTCGTGCGCACTTCTCGTTGACGACCACGTTCATTCCTCAGCAGAGCGATTCGAACTCTCGTAACGTGATGTACGGCTTCCTGGCGGCTAATGGTGATGCCGGTACCGGTAAGGACGGCGAGCGTAGTGCTGATTACGGCAAGCTACGCCTGCTGGAGTTGCCGCGTTCTTCGGTGGTTCCGGGCCCGGGCCAGGCTCAGAATATTTTCAACTCTGATGCTGAGGTGTCGAACCAGCTGAACCTGCTACGCCGCGGTTCCTCTGAGGTTATTAACGGCAATATGCTGACTCTGCCGGTGGGCGGCGGCATGCTGTACGTTCAGCCGGTGTACGTGCAGTCGAGCGGTGACGCTAAGTACCCGCGTCTGCAGCGTGTGCTGGTGAGCTTCGGCGATAAGGTCGGTTTCGCTCCGACTCTGGAGGAGGCGCTGAACCAGGTGTTCGGTGGCTCTTCGGGCGCGAAGCTGGACGGTTCGGCGGCTAGCCCCTCGGCTTCGGCGTCTGGTTCTTCGGGTACCTCGGGTGCTTCGACCGGAGGTTCTTCGGCTTCGCAGTCTTCGGAGCTGAAGCAGGCTCTCAACGATGCCTCGAAGGCGATGACCGATGCTGATGCGGCGATGAAGAAGGGCGACTGGGCTACCTACGGTGAGGCTCAGAAGCGTCTGGAAGCAGCCGTGAAGAAGGCTCTGGAGGCTGAGGAGGCGCAGAGCGCGGCTTCCGCTAAGGCTTCGGCAGCGCCCAGTGCCTCTGCGGCTCCGAGCGCCTCTGCAGCTCCCAGTGCCGCGGCTTCTGCAAGCGCCCCCGCAAGCGCGA
>NZ_KV808297.1:340734-342066 GCF_001812205.1 Rothia sp. HMSC069C10 | reverse complement strand
GCGAAGCCCAGCGCCAGCGCCTCGGCTTCTCGCTAAGACTAAGAGGCTAAGCCTAAGAGACAGCGGGGGAGTAGTCCATACCGGATGCTCATGGGTCTAGCGTCCTCGCTCTAGATCCGGGGCCTGCACTGGATACGGCTCCTACCGACTAGCTCTAGCGGTCTCTGCGGGAACATCTCTGCGGGAACGGGGTGGAAGTGATTCACTTCCACCCCGTTCCTGTATGTTCTACCCCTGGCACTGCCCCGTAGCCCCTATTCCTACCCAACTGCTTTCTACCCAACTGCTTTCTACCCAACAGCCCCTATTTTTGTGTGCTTGGTTACAAATCGCGTTTTTGGCTTGCATGCCCGGTTTGGGGTCTGTATAGTTGTATGAGTCGCCGCGGGGTGGAGCAGTTCGGTAGCTCGCCGGGCTCATAACCCGGAGGTCGCAGGTTCAAATCCTGTCCCCGCAACCAGAAAAACCCGGTATCTCAACGAAAAGTCGCTGAGATACCGGGTTTTGTTTTGCCCTGACGAGACCGAATCCCTATGTTATTCCCTACCTTTCAGCCAAACTCAGGCCCGTCGTCGAGGTGGGGGGAGGGGGGACTATCACCCAACATCGAGGACTATCATCCAACGCCCCTTCGGGGCGTATGACTATCTTCGCTCGTGCATGATCTCGTGGGAGGGAGGTTGCAGAGGAGGATTTTCACCGCCTAATCGGCGTTGATACCGGCTGTTTACCGCCTGAAAATGCAAAAGCGGTATAGCATTTTCCCTCGTATCTCAACCGAATCCCAACCCTTTACCGCCTAAAACCGAAAACTTTTATATATACACACGCATATGTAGGAAGATGAACACTCGCGTGTACACTTTTTAGAAATTAGGCGGTAGAGGCGGCAACACACCATGTTTTGACTGATATACCAACGTTTTCGATATACCGCTTAGCCTCAAACAGGCGGTAACTAAGCGGTTGAAAGAGTAGCGTCCCGCATAGTGGTGTAACCGTGGGTGGTCGGCCCGTTTGATATGGGTGCGGTCACCGTGTGATCCTTCGAGAAAGCTCTCTACTTCTGACTCGAAACGATTTGGAGGCACAACGATGACCGCTCCTCATATTATCGACCCTGCTGGCCTGCTTGGCGAGGCGTTATCCCAGGCGTCCCCAGATTTGATGCGTTCCCTGCTCCAGCACGTGATTAACGCGTTGCTCTCAGCGGACGCTGACACCGTGTGCGGGGCCCAGTGGGGCCAACAAGACCCGCAGCGCCAGGCCCAGCGCAATGGGTATCGCCACCGGCCCCTGGATACCAGGGTCGGCACCATTGACGTGGCGATC
>NZ_KV808297.1:337794-340634 GCF_001812205.1 Rothia sp. HMSC069C10 | reverse complement strand
CGGCACCATTGACGTGGCGATCCCCAAGCTACGCTCAGGCACCTACTTTCCAGAGTGGCTGTTGCAGCGCCGCAAACGCTCCGAAAACGCCTTGATCACAGTGGTCGCTGACTGCTACCTAGCAGGAGTATCCACACGCCGCATGGACAAGCTCGTCAAAACCCTGGGGATCACAGGACTATCGAAGTCCCAGGTCTCACGGATGGCAGCCGACCTGGACGAACACGTGGACGAGTTCCGCCATCGCCCCCTCGACGACGCTGGGCCTTTCACGTTCGTCGCCGCTGATGCGCTCACCATGAAAGTGCGCGAAGGAGGACGCGTCGTCTCGTGCGCGGTCCTGGTTGCCACCGGAGTCAACAATGACGGACACCGCGAAGTACTGGGGGTGCGCGTATCCACCAGCGAGACCGGCCCGGCGTGGAACGAGTTCTTCGCCGACCTGGTCGCCCGAGGCCTCACCGGCGTGCGCCTGGTCACCAGCGACGCCCATCTGGGCCTGGTCGAAGCCATCGCAGCGAACCTACCCGGAGCCACCTGGCAACGATGCCGTACCCACTACGCCGCGAATCTCATGTCCGTCACCCCCAAAGCGCTATGGCCCGCCGTCAAAGCGATGCTGCACTCGGTGTACGACCAACCCGACGCCGCCTCAGTCAACGCTCAATACGACCGGCTCTTGGACTACGTGAACGACAAGCTCCCCGCCGTGTGTGATCACCTCGATCAAGCCAGGGCAGACGTCCTCGCGTTCGCCTCCTTCCCCACCGGGGTATGGACCCAGATCTGGTCCAACAACCCCAATGAGCGCCTCAACCGCGAAATCCGCCGACGCACCGACTCCGTGGGGATCTTCCCCAACCGCCAGGCCATCATCCGCCTGGTCGGAGCCGTCCTCGCCGAACAAAACGACGAATGGGCCGAAGGCCGACGCTACCTCAGCCTCGACATCCTCACCAAATCACGACTCACACCACAACCCACCCAACAGGAGGAACCCCCACTCCAACTCAGCGCATAACCCACCCCGAAGGACACAAAACGATTACACCACTCCACAGGACTTGACCTGAGCAAGAGCACGTTCTACAATTGACGCATAAGTTCAAGGAGGTTCGCATGACCGCTTACGATCACTCGTCGGGGTACACCTACGGCACCGATGCCGTCCCCACGTCTCCGCTCACACTCGAGGATCTACGCCAGATTGAGGCCGCCGCGCACGTCCAGCCCGGTGACGCAGAGCTGCTCGCGCGAGCAGAACCCATCCTGGCGCCGCATGCCATGGAAATGGTCGACACGTGGCGCGGGATTTTGGCTCAAAAGACCTACCTGGCAGCACATTCCGCGCATCCGGATGGACAGCCGAACCCCGAGTACGCGCAGGCGTCAAAGCCCCGATTCGCCCAGTGGATCATCGACATGTGCACGCGCGAGCGGGATCAGGCGTGGTTGGACTACCAGTACCTGATCGGAGCTCGACACATGACCGCGGCGAAGAACGCGGCGGATGGGGCGGACTCGACGCCATTCGTGCCTCTGCGCTACGTGCTCGCCTTCATCGCGCCGACTGTGGAGGTCGGGCACCGTCTCCTGGCGGAGGGCTTCGAGGGCGCAGAACTGGACGCTGTCCGTGACGCGTGGACTCGCGCTGTGACTGTCGCCGTGACAGTGTGGGCGTATGCCTACCGCGATCACCCCGAGCAATTCTGATCCGGCGCTCGCCACCTACGACTCCCCCATCGGCCGCCTCACGCTTGATAGCGGTGTATTCGTCTTTCGCACTCTCTGACTGCTCTCCCTGGAAGCCTCAGTGGCTTCCAGGGAGAGCTTTCTTTCTGGGTTATAGGACACTACGTGTTGCTGGTTGGGTGACTTTTCGGCTTTCTGGTGCGGGAAAGTCACTCTTTCAGTTGGTCGTGTTTGCCTCGTTCCTGTGAATACTGCATCGTGCTCTGTGTGTGGCTGCCCCATGATCCGTCACGGTAAGAAGTCAACAGGAGGTCCTTTGAAGATCGCGGGGGTAGAAGTCCGCTCATCATCAAGGACCTCGACCTCTACCCACAACCCCCGACCAATACCTGGTCACCCACACTAGTACCACCCAAACGAGGCAGGTACACGCTAGAGGACCGCGTTGCCGTCCACCGCTGCTGCATCGACCTAACCCTGCTCCAAATGGCCACAGGGCTGCGCGTAAGCGAAGCAAGAACTCTCATGTGGGACGACATCATCACCGACGACCAAAACCGCCCAGCGTGCATTATTCGGGCTGAAAACGCCAAGACAGGCACCACCCGCGTCGCGGCTCTCGTCGAGCCTGCGGTCTATGAGCACCTTACCCGTAGACGAGATGAAGTCGGTGGAGCCTACGTTGTGGGCGCACCGCTCAACCCAGACACCGAGTGGGACAGATACAACGCTCAGAAGGCTCTCAAGGCGTTCTACAAGGATCTGGCTCGCGACTGCGGAGTGCCTCTGCTGGAGACCCACCGCACCCACGTCTGGAGAACCACCCTCAACACCATGTACCGCACGGACGTAGACGCGCTACTGCGTGCTCGAACGCTCGGCCACTCGGTCGATGTGAACGCACAGGCATACTCAGACCTGTCAGACCTCACAACGCTGTACGAGGCAGCCCGAGCACGGCGTAGGGAGGAAAGGTAGTCCCTACCTTATTCCCTATCTTTCGTGAGGATATGCCGGTAACTTCAAGTATCTTTAGGGAAGGATAAGGGGACGGTTACCGCACAATATCAACGATTACTTGGCTGTATCTCACTGTTTCATTAAAAAGAGATGCAGACCCCGGAGGTCGCAGGTTCAAATCCTGTCCC
>NZ_KV808297.1:275486-337694 GCF_001812205.1 Rothia sp. HMSC069C10 | reverse complement strand
GGTCGCAGGTTCAAATCCTGTCCCCGCAACGGATAACTCCCGATAGCTTTTAGCTATCGGGAGTTTTTTTATTCCCCAAAACCCGTACCCCCCCGCTGACCTATCTCCTTCTGCCGTCCTCCTGTCACTCTCCGACTCACCCTCCGACCGCCGGCCTGCCTTCTTTCGCCACCTTCCTGCACCTTTCCTATTGGCGACCTGTCTTCATTTGCCGCCTACCTTTCTTCTTCTTGTGCTACCTTTCTGCCGCCTGCTGGGCGGCTTTCTTTATATCCCCTGTCTTCTTTTGTCCCCCCCCCCTTTTATACCCTCATCCTCTCTGTATCCTTGCCGGCTTCTTGTGGTATCTGCCGGTGCCACTCACTCTGGGGATGGAGTTCATCTAGAACCTTTTCATAGGTGCTGCGGAGGGGGTCTTCTGAACCTTGTCGGGGCGGTGCTTCGGGGAGACTGATGGGGGGGGGGCAGCCTGCTGCCCCTTCCGGGGTGCTTGAGGTGGATCTTTCGGCCTCTCGAAACCCCTCTTGAAACCTCCTCACGGAATTTCATAGAACCGTCGTGAAAGTACCCTGGACTGGTTTCGGAACGTCTCCCGATGCGTCTTTCGAGGTATTCCTCAGTCCGTCTATCGGGGCTTCAAGCGGGTGTGCCCATGGGGGTGGTGGAGTCACTTCCGAGCGGTTGCTGGAGGGTGGTTACGCCTTCTTGAGACGCTGCTTTTGAGCTCCTTGAAAGGGGATCTGAAAGGGGTCCTGAAGGGGGCTCTGGGGCGGGTCTCAAGAGCGTGATGAGGGGTCCGATAGGATGCCTGGGTGGGGGAGTGGCGAGGGGGCTGTTTTTGCCTCAAAGTGCATTCTCAAAGTGGAATATGCGAAAGGTGCCTATATTCCGGGCTTGGAAATCACCCGTTTTGCCCCGGAATTCCGCGGTTTTTGGCAAAAATTGGGCTTCGAGTGCAACAATTCACTCTGAAAGTGATTGTAATCACATACGAAACATTCAAGTTAATTGTAGAGTTTTTTGAAACTCTTTCAAAAAACGCTCAAAAACCCCGGAAAATCAAGGAAAAATAGCCCATTCAACCTCTACTTGAGGGTGATTTAAGTTAAACTAGAAGCTTAGAAAAAGCTCTTGTTAAGATTGAATCTTGTTCGATACCCAAAAATAGCCCCAAAAAACCGCTGGAAAAGGCTTTTTGACCTGGTAGCTTTGAGTACGTGGTCACCGCGGTCCGCCGCGTAGCTCTCCGAAATGAATACTGCACCCCTCCATCACACGAGGAAACCCCCGCAACACACACGGGACGGTTACTGGACTTGCTCCATGCGGCATCACATTCGCAGGCCGACCGCCTATAGGCTTCTCACCTATAGACCACCTATCACTCAACCACTCTCGGGCGTCCGCGCCCCACGAAACACCAACAACGAGGACAACCCATGGCACTTCGCCCCCGCACCGTTAAGGCTGGCTCTCTCGCAGCCATCGCCGTACCCTCCGTGCTCGGTAGCACCCTGGTAGCACCCGCTTCCGCATTCGCACCCGTCGTTCAGGACATCCCCGGCGCAGCTACCCAGGCTCCGAAGTCCCTGTTCACCTCCACCGTGCAGCCCACCCTCTCGCAGGTTGCTGTGCAGATCCGCCAGCAGGCAGAACAGGCAAAGCAGACTCAGCAGGCTCCCGCAACGACCGCGGTTCAGCCCATCCAGAAGACCTACACTGCCCAGGCAACTCAGCAGACAACCCCCTCGGCTACCTTCCAGTCCGCACAGGCGGCTCAGCCTTCCGCTCAGCCCACCCTGGCACAGGTTGCACAGACCCCCGCAGCTACCCAGGCTCCCGCAACTACCCAGAGCGCTGCAACCCCTGCCGCGCAGCCCGCGCAGACCGCACAGGCTACTCAGGCGGCATCCGGTGTGGCAGCAACCCGCACCAACCAGACTTTCCTGTCCTACACCTCCCCGGCTGGTACCACCTCGCAGTACCACGTCTACGCTGAGGGCGTGGACTTCTCCAAGCCCGTTGGCGTGGTCTTCTACTTCGACGGCGACTACTGGCGCAACGACCAGTCCAAGGTCTACGACCCCTCCGGTGAGCTGGCTCAGATGGCTGCATCCGCAGCGGCACAGAACATGCTGTTCGTGCCCGTCATCTCCCCGGACGCCAACCGTTACGACGCTGGCGTGACCTGGTGGGAAGACATGGAGCGTAACGGCGAGTTCTTCCGCTCCTTCGCTTCCTCCTTCATCGCGGCTAACGGTGTGGACTCCTCCAACGTGTGGACCATGGGCTACTCCGGTGGCGCTGAGTTCATCACCTACGAGCTGAACACCAAGCCCCAGACCTGGCGTAACGGCGGCGGATCCATCATGGTCGCTGGTGGTGGCCTGGACGAGGGTACCCCCTCGGCTGCGCTGAAGTCCCAGCCCATGTTCTGGTACGCAAACTCGAACGACGGCTCCGGCGAGACCTACCCGCAGACCTGGAGCGCACGAGGCGCCGTTGAGGGCGGCTACGACGCCTACCTGGCTGCTGGCTACACCAATGCTTCCGCGACCGTGCTGAATGGCTCGGGCCACTTCGACTACAACTTCTCGCAGATTCTGAGCAACTCGCTCACCAAGGGTAAGGCAACCGCCGCTCCCAAGGTCGAGCAGAAGGCAGAGCAGAAGACCGAACAGAAGTCTGAGCAGAAGCAGAACAACGCTCCTCGTGCCCGCACCATGAGCTCCGCAACCTACCAGAGCTACACCTCCCCGGCGGGCACCACCTCCCAGTACCACGTGTACGCGAACAACCTGGACTACTCCAAGCCCGTTGGCGTGGTCTTCTACTTCGACGGTGACTACTGGCAGCGTGACGAGTCCAAGGTCTACACCCCCGACGAGGGCATGCTCGCGGCGATGGGCAAGATTGCTAACGCCCGCAACATGGTCTTCGTACCGATTATCTCCCCGGACACCAACGCATCCGGCAACGGCATCACCTGGTGGGAAGACATGGACGCTAATGGCGAGTTCTTCCGCTCCTTCGCGAAGTCCTTCGTTAGCCAGAACAACCTGGACGCTTCCCAGGTGTGGACCATGGGCTACTCCGGCGGCGCTGAGTTCATCACCTACGAGCTGACCGACCACAACACCTCCTGGCGTAACGGCGGTGGCTCCATCATGGTCGCTGGCGGCGACTCGGACGGCTCCGTGGACGCTGATGCAACCACCAAGGCATCCCCGATGTACTGGTGGGTTGGCGCGAAGGACACCTCCGGTAACACCTACCCCGTCACCTGGAGCGCACGTGGCGCAGTCGAGTCTGGCTACAACGCATACCTGGGCGCAGGTTTCTCTGACGCCCGCGTGAAGCTGATTGACGGCTTCAGCCACCACGACTACGACCTGCCGCACATCCTGGCGTCCTCCCTGGACTTCGCGGGTAAGACTCCGGCGCTGGGCTACAGCGACCTGTCCGACTCGAACCCGAACTACAACGAGATCAGCTGGAACTCTGATCACCGCATCATGCTCGGCTTCGCGGACGGTACCTTCCGCCCGAACGCATCGGTCAACCGTGCACAGCTGGCAACCTACCTGTACCGCGTGGCTGGTCGCCCCGCAGTGAATGCACCGGCTGTTTCGCCGTTCAGCGATGTTCCGGTCAACCACCCCGCGTACAAGGAGATTTTCTGGCTGAGCCAGCAGGGCATCAGCGGTAGCGACTTCCGCCCCCTGGAGGCCGTCACCGAGTCCACCATGGCTGAATTCATGTACCGTGCGGCTGGATCCCCGGCACAGGCTCAGGGCGGCTACGCATCCCAGGCTCTGGCATGGGCTGCCTCCAACGGCATCGGTACCGGCTCCACCTCTTCGGATGCGATCACCCGCGCCGCTATGGCAGGCTACCTGTACATCTACGCGAACTAAAGCTCGCACCCCATAACGCATAAAGATCCGCCCCGTTCCTGAACTCATCAGGAACGGGGCGGATCTTTATAGGTTTAGCTCAAGAAGCTATGCGCTAGACCAGGCTTACTGGACCAGGCTTAGAGAGTCTGGGTGGGGGATTCCACAGCCAGGGGAGCCGGAGCAGCCGGAGCAGCCGGAGCGTTCTTTGCCTTCAGAGCGGCCAGGCGAGCGTCCAGCTCAGTCTCGCGCTCCATCTGGTCCAGGGTGTTGAACTGAGCGTCCAGGGAGGAAGCTGCCAGCTCCTGCTGACCGATGACGCGTGCCTCTTCGCGGCGAACCTTCTCTTCGAAGCGGCTCATCTCGCTGGTCGGGTCCAGAACGTCGAACGCCTTCAGAGCGTCGTTCACCTGGGTCTGAGCTGCTGCAGTCTTCTGACGTGCGGTCAGCTCATCGCGCTTGTACTTGACCTCTTCAAGCTTGGAGCGCATCTTCTCCAGGCCGTCCTTGAGCTGGTTGACAACCTGAGTCTGGGAAGCCAGCTGAGGCTCAACAGCCTGTGCAGCCTTCTCAGCCAGCAGCTGCTTGTTCAGAGCAATCTTCGCGAGGTTATCGAACTTGTCAGCGTTGGCAACATCGCCAGCTGCGCGGAACTCATCAGCCTTGTTAGAAGCTGCCAGAGCCTTGGTGCCCCACTCCTGAGCGGCCTTGACGTCCTCAGCGTGGTCCTTTTCGAGCAGTCGCAGGTTGCCGATGGTCTGTGCTACTGCAGCCTCCGCCTCGCGGATGTTGTTGGTGTAGTCACGAACCATCTGGTCCAGCATCTTCTCCGGGTCCTCAGCTGCATCAATCAGAGCGTTGATGTTTGCCTTAGTGAGCTGTGCAATACGGCCGAAGATGGTCTGCTTAGCCATAATCTCCTACTTTCTGTTCACGGGCTGCGGGGGAGCACTACGCTCCTCGTGAGCCGTGCCCGTATAACTAATTATGTGGCAGATTTCTGGGTGCATGCTGTGAAAATGATGCACGCCTGATTTCTGCAACCTAAACTTTTGGTAAATTACCTCAGGTGTTTTCCGACTGGGGAAGAAAGCGGTGAGGTAAGCTATGCACCCCGCCGGTCAGACTGTAGAAAAACCTACAGAAACCGACCGGCAGGATTTGTAGCGTGGAGGCGGTTAGAAGCTGCCGCCGTCACCGCCGCCGCTACCCCAATCGCCGCCACCGCCGCTGAAGCCGCCGCCCCAGCTACCGCCGCTACTACCGCCACTGCTGTGGCCGCCGCTGCTACCCCAGCTACTGGTGCCGGAGTTAATAGCGGTCATCAGGGCGCCCAGCAGCAGGCCCTTCGCCAGGTCACCACCGAAGCCGCTACCGCCTCGGTCGTTCTGGTTGTTGTAGTAGTTGCCGACCTCGCTCTGCGCGCGGTTCTGTGCGTCAGTAGCCTTCTGGATAGCCATGTTGGCTTCCTTCATGGCGTTCAGCGGATCCGAAGGAGCCAGGCGCTGAGCCTGACCCAGGTGACGCTCCGCCTCAGAGACAGCGGTCAGGGTCATCGGACCCACCGCCGCACGGCGGTTATTGATGTAGCTACGCGCACCGTTCACCGCAGCGTAGGCAGAACGCATCGTACGATCCAGGTTCTGCTCCGCCGCGCGAGAACGCTCGCGGGTAGCACGCATATTGGTCATCGCCTTATCCAGTTCGGCGGAGAGCTGACGTAGCTGGTTCGCCAAAGTCAGCGGGTCATTCGGACGAGCCGAAGCGCTCTGGTTGACCTGGTTGAGCACCGCCTCCATACCGGCGGCGACCGCACCCAAATCATCGCGGCGCTGAGACGCCGCGAGGCTCTTAGCCTCCGCCACGTCACGCTGAATGCTCAGCAGGTCGGTGCTCAGACCCAGCTGAGCCTGCTCCAGCTCCTGCGCGCGGGTATTGACCGCAGCGCCCAGCGCCTGAATCTGCGAGGCGGCTTCCTCAGCGGTACGCAGGTGAGCAACCGCCTCCGAACGGGCGGTAGCAACGGTCGCCTGAGCCTTCTCAAGCTCCGCAGCGCACAGCACCATGTTCGAGTCCAACAGGGTGGGGGTCTTCGAAATGGGCTCCAGCGCGCTGGGCAGGTAACGTTCCTTCAACGCGCGGTACTGGGCGGCAATCTCCTCCACCGAGGCGCGCAGCTGCGGCAGACGCTGAGCCAGAGCCTCAATAGCCTGAGGCGCCTCCTGCTCCAGGTTGCGCAGCTGAGCCAGCTTAGCGTCCTGCTCCTGAGCAATACGGGTGACTTCCTGAGAGTTATCAATAATCTCAGTCAACCAGGCACGCTGCTCTGCTTCGGTATCGGGAATGCTGTCGGTCAGAAGCTGCTGACGCTGGAAGGACTTACGCATCAGATCCTCAGCACGCGCAATCTCCTGAGCAAACTCGGCGACCTGCTGGTCGCTGTACTGTGCACGCGCAAAATCCAGTTCCTGCTTCGCATGGCTCATCGTCGTATCAGCCTGCAACAGGGCGCTACCGGCGCGAGTGCGCAGCTCCTCCAGCGGAACCTCCGGGATGGGGGAGTAGTTACGAGGCGCACCGTAGGAACGCTGAGGCTGCTGCTGAGCGTTCTTCTTCTTGCGGCGACGGTACATCGCGTAACCACCAGCACCAACAGCTGCCGCCGCACCCACACCGAGCACACCGGTCACCACACCAGAAGAGCTACCGCCCTTCTGAGCCTCAATACCCTCAACCGCAGCAAGAGCTGCACCCGCATAGTCGCTGTTCTGCAGCTTCGGCTTAATGTAGTTCTGGTACACCTTCGTCTGCTGATCGCTCGAAAGAGTCTTGGTGCTACCTGCCAAGAAATACGCCTGGCGGGACTCGGTCGCAATTACCAGCACCACATCGGCAGAACCCCAATTGTTCTTCGTGGCAAGCGCCTTCGTCCAGCTCGAAGAAGTAGACGGGTTCTCGAACTTATCAATGGTCACCACGTGCAAATCCACGTTGTACTTCTTCGACAGATTCGAAATCTTAGATTTCAGGGTAGCGGTATCACCCAAAGAGTTCGTGGAATCGTACACGGTGGTGCCCGTAATCTGCATCGGGTCAGCAGCCTGTGCCGACGTGCTCAAAAATGCAGAACCAGCCGGCAGAACCGCCGGGGCACAAGAAAGACCTGCCGCCAGCACTGTGGCACCCAGAATAGTGCGCAGGCGAGGGCGTGCGGGACGAATCTGACGCGCAAAGGCGTGCTCGGTCATGGTCTTTCCTCCGTTGTCGTGAAGTATGAACGGACCTGTACTTCACGGCGTGCTTGAACATCGCACGCCTTAGTGCTGGTCACATTATTAGTGTAGCGGTGGCTCAGCCACGCAAACACACAGATACGAGAATGTTGCGCCGCTGTTTGCCACCCGTTTACCGACTTCCCAGGCTTTATACAGGAAAGCCGGAATATAGGAGAGCCGGGGTCTAGCCTCACGCCAGACCCCGGCCCACCGGCTATTCAGTTAGTTAGCGCCGACGGGCAATCTTCAGATTGCTCATCAGGTGCTCCACTACCTCCGCGGCATCAACATCGTGGATACTCTGCGCCACGCCGTTCACCACCTGAACCCGCGAAGACGAGGCGAACATCCAACCCAAGAACTGCACAGTATTCAGCAGCCTAGAACTGCGTTCTGCCTGCTTTCGCATCTGTGACCACAAAAAGGGCGTAGTCGGCACACCACGGCCCTTATACACCTGGGAATTAGAATGGGCATCCAGAAGCTCAGCGAGCGCCTCAATATTTTCGGTCAGCTCCTTCAAATCCTCATCCCCGGCAGAAGGGCCGACGTAATACCGATCAACCAGGCTCAAAGGCATGTAACCGCTACAGCTACTCACCCACGCCAGCTTCAACCGTAGATTCTGCAGACGAAGCACCTGCCGTAGAAGCCGCGAATGGGTGCGCAGCACTGACAACGGCATGGAAGATAACCTTTTCTCCTCCGAAAGCAGACCCTCGGCACTCTCCCCGGAAAACGCCTTATACGGATCCGAGACGCCCACCAGAAGCACCGGTCCCTCGTAGTGCACGAACGCTAGAACCTCGGGAACACTCGAGAGGGAACGGATGCGCTCGCCAATGGTCGGCAGATCCTCCCCATCCGGGGCGTACTGTTCGCGGCTGAACATCAACGTCTGGATAGGCTGCTCGGTAAGGTCGGGCGAGTCATGAGCAAGCGCCCGCAAATCGGTCACAACCTCCGCCAGAACGCCGTCCTGCTCGACCTGCAGAAGCTCCTGGAGAAGCTCAATGACAGAGCGCGCCTGCAGGGTCAAAACAGCGGCGCAGAACTCCGCATCCTGAAGCTCAAGACGCACCTTCTCCAGGCGCTCTTCCAGCGTGGACTGCACGCCCTTGAGCTCAAACTCGCTCAGCTGTTCCGGACGGAGCATACGGTGCGTACCATCCTCGCCGGGACGGTAGAAAAGCTCGCTAAACTCCAACGTAGACTGCACACCCTTCAACGCCCGCTCTCGCAACTCGGGCAGAACGTCAAAGGCAACTTCCGCCATCTCATTCCAGACCTTGACCTCATCGATCTTCGAATCCTTACGAACAGTCTTCTTCCAAGTCTCGGCAAGCTGCATAGCGCGATCAAATTCGCTCAGCTCTACAAAAGCCGCCAGTTTCTGGGCACTCTCACGCAGATAACGCACCGCGTACAGGCGGTCGCTCAAAGAATCCGGGAGGGTATCCTCCAACAGACGCCAACGGAAGGTACGCTCAAAGCACTCCTCGGTCAGGCTAATGACGGCGGCGCTCAAAGAGAGCGCGTGATCACGGGCAAAAGCGAAAGAGCCCGGGGTATCCGCCAGACGAGGCAGGGACGTATAAAACTCCAGCGCCCCGCTTAGCTTCAGCCGAGATACCCGGATGGTTTCTTCCAGCTCGGCGGCAAGTACCGTGCGGTCAGCCTGGGCAGTCTCCTTGAAACTGTGCAGCGGAGACACCTGTG
Organism: Rothia sp. HMSC069C10; assembly: GCF_001812205.1. NCBI lineage: Bacteria > Bacillati > Actinomycetota > Actinomycetes > Micrococcales > Micrococcaceae > Rothia > Rothia sp. HMSC069C10. Next base: position 328,804 of record NZ_KV808297.1, on the reverse strand, counting down.
CACGCTCGAGCGTCTGCAGGTTCATGACCGCACGCATGAGGTAGTTCTCAAGAATATTGATCTGCTGTAGGCGCGGACGTTGATTCAGCGGAACATGATTCTCCTGCGTGCCGACCAGCAGATGCTGCGGAACACCGCTAATCGACGGCAGCGCAAAGACCTCATCCTCTGATGTACTGACAGAAAGCACCATGGGGTAGCGGCTGCGCTGTGCGTTCTCTAGAGGGGGAATGAGCTTGAAGTTGGTGCTCAAAGAGAAATGGTCGGAGGGCGCCGGGTTACTCTGTGCCGGGTTACTCTTGGGAGCCTGCTGGGCGGCCTCCTGCTGCGGGCGCTCTTCAGGCTGCGCCGGGGTGTTCTGGGTCATGCTCTGCTGCACCTGGCTTTCTGCTGAATGGCTTTCTGCTGAATGGTTTTGCGTCGAATGGGTCTGTATCGAAGAACCGGAGATACCACCGGCCTGCATCGGCTCCAACGGCGAAGGTGCAGCCACCGGCTGAGGAGGCTGAGGTGAGGCAGTGTGAGGCGAAGGCGCCTGAGCCTGCTGACTCTGCTGAGTACTATGACCCGGCTGAGCACTATTACCCGGCTGCGCCTGTTGAGCACCATTACCCGGCTGTGCCGGCTTCGGCTGGTAGTGCATCGGGTAGCTCACCGCGCCCTGTACTTGCTGATTGGGTGCCTGGTGAGGGGGAACCTGCTGATTCATCGCCTGGTTCTGCTGTTGCTGCTGCTGTTGCAATACCTGCCGTCTAATCTCACGCGCACGACGGCGCGACGGGCTCAACGACGCAAACAACGCCACCACCGCGCAGATCAGTACAAACAAAAGTAGCGCGTACAGGCGGGTTGCGCCGTCCAGCGAAGATGCCACCGCCGGTAGGGTCGGCAGCGTGCCAAGAAGAGCGAAAACAGCAGAAATAATCCTCATGACTTCACCATAACCCAGCTAAATCCCGGGTGCTCGCAACGCCGTTGCCTTACCGCATACTAAAAGGGAAGTAGCCGGGGTGCCGGGTGCTCTCCGCCAGTGCTTCCCGCATCCGCCTCACAATTAAAGGACGATGCGGCGTGCGCCCTCATGTAGGGGCTCACGCCGCATCGATCATCACTCAACTCATTATCACACCCGGGCCGGTCCTCACACCGACCCTTCGGGACATACTGGGGATTCTCGCCCCTCCCGGTGCAGGGCTCTCATCTCCCGCCCCGGAAAACTATCAAACTCTATACGCTACCTACCGGCAGTCAGTGCGTGGGTAGCCATCTGCTGAGCCAGCTCGGAGGCCTTCTCCGCACGATGACGGCGGTACACCATTCCCGAGCAACACGCCACAATACCCGCACCGATACCGATGGAGCTTGCCAAGACCGCACAGAAAATCAGGGTTCCGATCATCATGGGTTTCTCCTTTACCTTTGTCCTTTGCCTTTGTTCTCGGCTCTATGTGCCTTCAACATTACGGACTGACCCTGTGTTCAAGCTGTGTACCAAGAAGCATCATGCTGTGTAAACCGTGGAGAAAAACTGGGCGCTTTAAAAGAGAAACATGAGAGCGAGTAGCGAACAAAGCCCCAAAACAAACTAGCCGTCGGGCAAATCTCCGGGTATCTCAGACCCGCGAATCAGCTGCCGATGAAAGGGTGTGAGGAAAATTCCCAGGGAACTCCCCGATAACCAACAGCAAAAAAATATAGAACGCCATAAAACACCCTCTACAGTAGAAAGATAGCGTGCGCCCAGGGTGAGGCACACGCGCGACTCTAGGAGAACTTATGACTCAGAACAACGGATGGTCTTACGGCGGCAATGACGGCGTCACGGATGCAACCCGTCCCCTGCAGAACGTGAACGGACAGGCAGGCTACCAGCCCGCAAACCAGCAGCAGGGTCAGAACGCATACCCGCAGGCATACGCCTCTCCCGGATACACCTACCCCCAGGCGGCGGCTGCTCAGGTCGCTTCGGCACAGTCTGCACCTCAGAACACCGATAACAACAAGCGTTACGGTGCCGGTGTTGTGCTCACCGCAGCTCTGCTCGCAGCCCTCGTTGGCGGCGGCGTTGGCGCGGGCGTCGGAGGCGGCATCGCAGCATCGAACAACAGCTCCTCCAGCGCTTCCTCGCGCGGCTCCGTCAGCTCCAATATCAGCAACTCCTCCACCGTGGCAGGCGTAGCAGAAACCGCGAAGAAGGTCCTGCCCTCTACCGTGACCATCGTTGCTTCGAACGGCTCCTCCTCCGGCGGCGGTAGTGGCGTTATCCTCGACAAGGAAGGCCACATCCTCACCAACCACCACGTGGTTACCCTCGAATCTTCCAGAGAAGCATCCACCATTGAGGTGCGCCTGAGCGACGGCACCGTACGCACCGCAACCGTGATGGGCCTGGACTCTGCCGCTGACCTGGCGGTCCTGAAGATTAACCCCTCCGGCCTGGACCTGCAGCCCATCACCTGGGGTGACTCCTCCAAGCTGGTCTCCGGCGAGGTAGTGGTTGCCCTCGGCGCGCCGTATCGTCGTAGCGAATCGGTAACCTCCGGCGTGGTCTCGAACGCAAACCGCGTGCAGCCTGCCGATGCGAAGGGCCAGAACTACATCCCCATGGTTCAGGTTGACGCTCCCATCAACCACGGTAACTCCGGTGGCCCGCTGGTGAACCTCAAGGGCGAACTGGTCGGCATTAACGCGCAGGGCCAGGCAAGCCAGGATGGCGGCACCGCCGACGGTATGGCGTTCTCCATTACCTCCAACTACGCCAAGCGCATCTCCTCCGAGATCATCGCCAAGGGTAAGGCAACCCACGGCTACCTGGGCGCGAGCGTGAAGAACAGCCCCGCGGACACCGGCTCGGGCTCGTCCAAGCTCATCCCCGGTGGCGTTGAAATTGCCTCGGTAGAATCTAACAGCCCCGCCGCGAAAGCAGGCCTGCGATCCGGCGACGTCGTGATTGAAGCCGACGGTCACGCCGTGACCAAGAGCGACGAGCTTAACGGTACCGTGCGTGCCGCGGCAGCAGGCTCTGATCTGAAGCTGAAGATTAAGCGCGGCTCCTCCACCCATGACATCACCGTGACCCTGGGCGACGCCGACAGCCAGAAGTAAAACGCACTCTGCCTCTGAACAGGTAGAAACGCGGTTGGGAAACACCCGCTCAGCCGGCTCTACCGTTCAGTAACTCTAACTTCAAAAGAGTGCCACATGGTGTAACGAAAGAAAGCTCCCACCCCATACGCGGGGTGGGAGCTTCTTTCGTTAGTACAGCAAACTGTATTGGTGTTGCAGATAGGGGCAGGTTAGAGGCCCTCGAGAACCTCGCCCACGCGCTTCTGCAAAGCCGGGACAACCTCCTGCTCGAACCACGGGTTCTTCGCCTGCCACCTAAAATTCAGCGGCGAAGGATGCACCAGCGGCAGAAACTTAGGAAGATAAGACTCCCACGCACGAACCGTCTCCGTCAGGTTCTTCTGCGCCTTTGGGGCGTGCACACCATCCAGGTAGTGCTTCTGAGAGTAAGCCCCCACCAGCAGAATCAGCTGAACGTTCGGCATGAGATCCAGAAGCTGCGGATGCCACTTCGGCGCGAAATCCTTACGCGGCGGGTTATCGCCGTGCGCGCCCTTACCGGGGTAATAGAAATCCATCGGCAACAGCGAAATCAGGTCGGGGTCGTAGAACTGCTCAGCCGTCACGCCCATCCACTCGCGCAGCTTCACGCCGCTCGGGTCATTCCACGGGATACGGCTCTCCTGCGCGGCACGCCCAGGTGCCTGACCAATCACCACAATACGAGCATGAGGGGAGGCTGAAAAGACCGGCGCCCAGCCCTGTTCCGTAAACTCCCTATTCTGCGGATCCAAACGAATCTGCTCAGCCAGGGGAGGGTCTGTCTCCAGAATCTGCTGAAGCAGATGCTCCGGCAGATTATGGTGTGTTGCAGCCATGCTAGATGGCGCCTCCCTCAAAACCGTTCTGACGCCACGCCTCAAAAATTGCAATGGACGCAGAATTAGCCAGGTTCAGCGAACGGCGACCCGGCTTCATCGGAATCTTCACCCGCTTAGTCACGTGCGGGTCCTGCTGAACCTCAGCGGGCAGACCCACCGACTCCGGACCGAACATGAACACATCACCGGGACGGTACTCAATATCCGCATACGAGGTCGAAGCAGTCGTCGTGAACGCAAAAACACGCTCCGGAGCCAGAGCCTCCCACGCATCCTCAAGGGTCTCATGCACCGTCACCACCGCCAGGTCGTGATAGTCCAGACCCGCGCGGCGCAGATGCGCATCATCAAAGTTAAAGCCCAGCGGTTTCACCAGGTGCAACTCAGCGCCAGTAATCGCCGCCAAACGGATAGCATTGCCGGTATTGCCCGGAATCTCAGGGGTATAGAAAAGAATCTTGAACACGTTCCTAAGTGTACCGCGCAGCCCCCGACCAGCCCGGAACAGCCCCCGACCAGCATTGAGCATCCCGGGGCAGCAGCGCTCGCCGACCCAGCCGCAGATGAACACACCTAGAAGAGTGCGGATAGAGCGCGATAAAATAAGTGAGGCGAAAAACTGCCGACAACCCAGCAGGAGGAACCATGAGCGCAGAAACCAACCGTCAGAACGGCCGCGTCTACCTCGACCATGCCGCCACCACCGACGTACTGCCCGCCGCCATCGACGCTATGGTCGAACAGATGCGCAACGGTGGCAACCCCTCCTCCCTGCACGCCGTAGGCCGCGACGCCCGCGCCACCGTCGAATACGCCCGCGAACGCATCGCCCGCGCCGTCGGAGCCGACCCCGCCGAAGTTATTTTCACCTCCGGCGGCACCGAGGCGGACAACCTCGCGGTCAAGGGCATCTACTGGAAGCGCCGCGAAGAAGACCCGCAGCGCACCCGAATTCTCGTCTCCTCCATCGAGCACCACGCCGTGGAAGAAACCTGCGAATGGCTCGAAAAGGCAGAGGGCGCGCAGCTCGAATGGATCCCCGTAGACAAGCACGGTAGCGTCAACCCGCAAACCGTCCGCGAACTCATCGAAAAGAACCCCGAAGACGTCGCGCTCGTGACCGTCATGTGGGCGAACAATGAGGTCGGTACCGTACAACCCATCCCCGAGATCGCCGCTATCGCCGCCGAATACGGTATTCCCGTGCACTCGGACGCGGTGCAGGCATTCGGCGCAATCCCCATTGACTTCCACGCCAGCGGGGTAGCGACCCTCGCAATCTCCGGCCACAAAATCGGTGGTCCCATGGGCATCGGCGCGCTGGTTGCAACCCGTGCCGTGCAGATGACCCCCATCCTACACGGAGGCGGCCAGGAACGCTCCGTACGATCCGGCACCATCGACGCACCCGCCATTGCAGGTTTTGCAGAGGCCGCCGTGCACTCGGTTCAGCACCTTGACAAAGAATCCGCCCGCATCGCCGCGCTACGCAACGAACTCGTTGCGGCAATTAGCGCGCTCATCCCGCAGGCGCACCTGAGCGGCGAAAACCCGCTCACCGAAGAGTACCCCGGCCAGAAGCGACTGCCCGGCAACGCCCACTTCACCTTCGAAAACGCAGAAGGCGACACCCTGCTCTTCCTGCTGGACATGCAAGGCATCAGTAGCTCCACCGGCTCCGCCTGCAACGCCGGGGTGACCCGCCCCTCCCACGTGCTCATGGCAATGGGAATGGACGAAGACACCGCCCGCAGCGCCCAGCGCTTCACCCTCGGTCACTCCACCACCGGAGCCGATATTGCGCGCCTCATCGCGGCACTACCCGCTGCCTACGAACAGGCAGCAAAGGCGGGGCTGTCCTCGCAGCTGCCGGACGCCTCCCGCTGGCACTAAAAGACAGAAAAAAGGTACCGAACCGCCCTCAGCTTGCAATATCAGCGTTCGCTGAGGGCGGGCTGAGGGTGCACTGCCCAATATCCCGCCGAGCCCCTGCGTACAATGGGTAGCTACAGTAACGAAAAGTCCGCCCACACAAATAAGGCGTACCTTTCTAAAGGCTCAACACAACAGAAGGATAGGCAGTGAAAATTCTTGCAGCTATGAGTGGCGGCGTTGACTCCGCAGTCGCCGCAGCCCGCGCCGTAGAAGCAGGACACGAAGTAGTCGGCGTTCACCTCGCACTATCCCGCATGCCCGGCACCCTGCGCACCGGCTCCCGCGGCTGCTGCACCCTCGAAGACTCCATGGACGCCCGCCGCGTCTGCTCCCAGCTGGGCATCCCCTTCTTCGTCTGGGACTTCTCCGAACGCTTCAAGGAAGACGTCGTCGACGACTTCATCTCCGAATACGAAGCCGGACGAACCCCCAACCCCTGCATGCGCTGCAACGAAAAGATCAAGTTCGCCGCGCTCCTCGAACGCGCCCTCGCACTCGGCTTCGACGCCGTGGTGACCGGCCACTACGCCCGCGTCATCACCACCGAAGACGGCAACCGCGAACTGCACCGCGCCGCCGACTGGGCCAAGGACCAGTCCTACGTGCTCGGTGTGCTCACCCACGAACAGCTCAAGCACGCCTGGTTCCCCCTGGCGGACACCCCCTCCAAGGCACAGGTACGCGCGGAGGCGGCAGAGCGCGGCTTCTCCGTGGCGAAGAAGCCGGACTCCTACGACATCTGCTTCATTCCCGAAGGCGATACCCGCGCCTGGCTGGGCGACCACATCACAATGCGCCCCGGCCTCATCAAGGACACCCACGGCGAGGTGCTCGGCGAGCACCCCGGCGCGCAGGCATACACCGTAGGCCAGCGCAAGGGCCTGGCACTGGGCCGCCCCGCCGCCGACGGCAAGCCCCGCTTCGTGCTGGAGGTGCGCCCCAAGGAAAACGAAGTTATCGTCGGCTCCCGCGAGCTGCTTGCCGTGCACGAAATCCGCGGTATCCGCGCCACCTGGGCGGGCGTACCCGTAGAACAGGCGGCACGCTTCCTGGAAGAGCCCGCACAGCTGGGCGCTCGTAGCGAAGAGTTCGAGGTGACCGCACAGGTGCGCGCGCACGCTGACCCGGTCCGCGCCAAGGCGTACATGACCTGGGCACCCGACCCCGAAGCTGAAGAAGAAGGCACGCTGCGCCTGGAAACCGTAGTGCGCCTACTGGACCCGCTCTCCGGCGTGGCACCGGGACAGACCATGGTGCTCTACCAAGGCACTCGCGTACTGGGCCAGTCCACCATCGCCCGCGCCTACTCGCTGGACCGCGAAGACATTCAAGAAACCCTGTCTGCTGGCGCCTCCACCAGCGCCGACTAGCCGCACAGAATAGCCGCGTACCCCGCTATTCGCAGCTGTTGCCGCAACAGCCTGCTCGAGCGCAACGCACAGAAGACCACAACCGGACTGAGGAGAGACCGATGACTGCCGAACACACTTCCTGCGAATTTGACCCCCACGCCACCTCCATGGGCGATGAAGTCGCACCGGAGGTCTACGAGGAGCTCTTCGCCATGCGCCGCTCCATCGACAACTTCGATGCAGCGCTGGTGCACATCCTCGCGGAGCGTTTTCAGGCGACCAAGCGCGTGGGCATCCTGAAGGCTAAGCACAACCTGCCCGCCGGCGACCCCGGCCGTGAAGAGGTGCAGATTGCTCGCCTGCGTGCCATGGCGAAGGAATCCAGCCTGGACCCGGAATTCGCGGAGAAGTTCCTGAACTTTATTATTTCCGAGGTGATTCGCCACCACGTGCGCATCGCAAACGAGCAGGCTGAGCAGGACGGCGAGGCAACTGAAGCCGAGAAGTCCGAGGGCTAGTACCGCGCAACTTTCGCATCATTGCGTTTGAACCTGTACGCCATCTGACCCCTCTGGACACACTCCTATGCCCGCTCAATCTTCCAGCCGCCAGAACGTCCGTACTGAACCGACGCCGGAGCGCCTGCTACTGCCCGGTGAGTACCGTGCCCCCGAAGGGGACGAACTGACCGAACAGGACCTCGCCGCGCTCGCTACGGAGCGTCCGCCGGTGCGCGCCAGCGGACTGGGCGATTTTCCCGGCGATGATTTGGGCGAAGCAATGTCTCGAGTGGAAGGGGAGCTGGGTGCCCCGCACCTGCCGTTCTTGCCGCATCTGCCGGCGCTGGGCTGGCGGAGTACTCCTCTGGCACGCACCCTGGCGGTGTGTGAGGGACTTGCTTTTGACGGTGCCTCGTTTGGCTGGCGCATGGTGCATAGCGGCGGCAGGGGAGCACGCGAGTCTGCCTTGGCGCAGGACCGTCTGCTTTCGGATATCAATCTTCTCGCTGACCGTGTGGGTGCGCAGAAGAAGAGGTTCACTTCCAGTGCTGAGGGTTCCGCCCCGGCGTATAAGATTCAGCTGGTCGGTCCGCTGACTCTTGCCGCCAGTATCTATCTGCCCGGCGGCGAGCGTGCCATTAGTGATGCAGGGGCGAGCCGTGACCTGCTGGAGTCGTTCCTGGAAGGCCTGGAACGCTGGATGGGTTCTCTGCGCGAGGCTCTGCAAGCTCCGCGGGCGCTGATTGCCGTGCAGCTGGATGAATCCGAATTTCAGCGTCTGATGGAGGGGGCCATCCCTACGGTGAGTGGCTTCCGCTCCCTGCCGGCTTTGCAACCTCACTACTATCAGCAGGTGTACCGCCGTATCTCGGAGCGTTTCGCCGAGTTGAATCTGCAACTCATCCTGGACGTGGATGGCACCGCGCTCAAGCCTGTGCAGGAGCTGAAGCTGCTGAGCCAGTCCCGCCCCACCCTTGACGCGTTGGCTCTTGTGAAGGCGATGCGTGTTGAGGGCGGCGCTCCTTGCGCTTTGCTGTTGCATCCTGATCGTGCCCGCCTCAAGGGGCCGGGCACGCTGCAGGTTCCGCCGCTGAGCGACCCTCGTTCCTGGGAACCTGTGGCGCAACTTTTGGAGGCTCAGGCTCAGCTGTGGCTGCCGGTGGTGACCTCTGCGCGGGTTCCTGATCAGGTGCGCCGCCTGTACAGCCTGTGGCGCGAGGTTGGTCTTGAGCCGACCCAGTTGAGCGCGGTGGGTTTGATGCCTGATGAGCGTATTCAGAGCGGTTCCGTGCCTGCTGGGATGACTTCAGCCGCGGTAAGTATGCTGGATGCCACGGCTTCGCTGGCTCGGGTGACAGAGTGTGCCCGTGCATTGGCTGAGTGCGCGGTATGATTAGAGAATCAGCTTTTTTATGTAAGTATTTACGACAATTCTTTAGGGAGGTACTGTGAGCGCAAGCGACGCACACACCATTTTGGTGGTTGATGACGATGATGCTCTGGCGGAAATGATTGGCCTCGTGCTCGCGCAAGAGGGCTTTAACGCTGTTTTCTGTGAAAATGGTGCACGCGCTTTTGAAACTTTTATGCGTTCCACTCCCGATTTGGTGCTTTTGGATTTGATGCTTCCTGGCATGAACGGTATTGAAGTGTGCCAGCAAATTCGCCGCTCTTCTAATGTGCCGATTATTATGTTGACCGCTAAAAGCGACACTGAAGATGTTGTTAAGGGTCTTGAGGCTGGTGCTGATGATTACATTGCGAAGCCTTTTAAGCACGCTGAATTGTTGGCGCGTATTCGTACTCGTTTGCGTCCGCGCGAGAGCCGCCAGCTGGTGGTGTCCATTGGCGATATTGTCATGGATATGGACGGTCGTACCGTCAAGTACCACAGCACTGAGGTTCCGATGACTCCTCTGGAGTTTGACCTGCTGGCTGCGCTGGTGCGCCACCCGGGTCAGGCGTTGAGCCGTCAGGAACTGCTGGATATGGTCTGGGGTTACACTGATGTGAGCGATTCGCTGGTAAACGTGCACGTCCAGCGTTTGCGCGCTAAGTTTGATGAGCTGGGTGCGGATCGTTTTATTCAGACGGTTCGTGGCGTTGGCTATAAGATTCCGACCGAGCTGGTGGGATCTTCCGGTAGCTAATCGGAACCTATTCATAGGCGAAGGGATAACCTGATTGTCTGTTGCGAAGTCGAGCCATGAGCACGGCGCTTTGACGGCGGAGGCGGTAGCCTCCGCCTCTTCGCGTACCCGCACTTCCAAGCCGCGTAAGGCGAAAAAGCAGAGTAGTAGGAGCCTGATGCAGCGCGCTCAGCGTCTGTGGAAGGAATCTCTGCAGTTCCGTGCTCTGGGAACCGCGGGCATCATGATGTTCCTGAGCTTCTTGATGGTGGGTTGGTCCTTGTCAAGCCAGATTGCGTCGAGTCTTTTTGAGAATCAGAAGTCTCAGGCGCTGGCGGAATCGGAGAGTGGTTTCCGCAACGTTCAGAGTGTGCTGGACTCCTCTGAGGCTCGTAGTGACAGCGAGATTCGCCGTAATGTGAGCCGTACCCTGACCGTCTTGGATGCGGGTAGTTCGGGTAAGCGCAATTGGATTCTTGTGCCTTTGGAAGGTCAAGGTAAGCAGGGCTTTATTCCCGAGCAGAGTAGTAATAATTCTTTGAATTCTTCGAGTATTCCGAATGATTTCAAAACAACTGTTCGCGATAAAGAGGGTATTTTCTGGCAGACGTCTACGGTGACTACTGTCGAAAATAATCGTGAGCGTACCTATCCGGTGCTTATTGTTGGTACACATATTTCTATTGCACAGAACCCTAATTACGGTTTGTTCCTTGTGTACGATATGACGGATTCTTCCGCCACGATTGCGCATATTAACTTTGTTCTTTTTGGTGGTTTCTGTGCACTGCTTACTGTGGTGCTTTCTGTGGTGTGGATTGTGACTCGTTTTGTGGTCCGCCCGATTACGCAGACCGCTATTACCGCTGAGAAGCTGGCTGCCGGTGACCTGGATCAGCGTGTGTCTGTACACGGTGAGCATCAGGCGGCGCGTCTGGGCTATTCCTTCAACCTGATGGCTGACTCGCTGCAGGAGAAAATTGTTCAGCTGGAGCGCCTGTCGACTCTGCAGCAGCGATTCGTTTCTGACGTTTCGCACGAGTTGCGTACCCCGTTGTCGACGGTGCGTTTGGGTACTGAGCTGCTGTACGATTCGCGTGAGAATATGAACCCGATGCAGGTCCGTAGCGTGGAGCTTCTGCATGAGCAGGTGGATCGTTTCCAGTCGATGCTTTCTGACCTGCTGGAGATTTCGCGCTTCGATGCTGGTAGCGCAATGCTGACCATCGACACTGAAGACTTCATGCGTGTGCTGTCGAATATTTTGCAGGAGGCTCTGCCTCATCTGGAACGTACGCATACGAAGCTGAACGTGCATACGAGCCATGAGAGCATCATGGTTGATATGGACCGCGTGCGTATTGAGCGTGTGCTGCGTAACCTGCTGTACAACGCGATTGAGCACGGCGAGTCCCGCCCGATTGACGTGTACGTCGGTGCGAATGCCACGAACCTGGGTGTTGCGGTGCGTGACCACGGTATCGGTCTGTCTGAGGATGAAGCGGTTCAGGTGTTCAACCGTTTCTGGCGTGCTGATACTTCGCGTAAGCGCACCCTGGGCGGTACGGGTCTGGGGCTGTCGATTGCTGCTGAGGATGTGCGTCTGCACGGCGGCACGATTGAGGCGTGGGGCGAGAAGGGCCGCGGTGCCTGCTTCACGATGAACCTGCCGCTGATTCACGGTGCGCCTTTGGGTGAGTCGCCGGTTCTTGTGACGGGTGAGCCTGAGGCAATCTCGCATCGTTCGGCGCCGGCTAAGGATACGCTGCCCAATATCGCTCCTCGTACGGCTGCTGGGGGCGACCTCTAGAAGAGGCGTGGGGCCCTGGTCCCTGTCATGAAACGGGGGGATTGGGGTCGGTGCGGTTGTATTCGCACTTATCCTTGCGTATTTGCACTGTTTACCCAGTACAATCAATGCAGATATATTTTCACGGTGTTGCTATTTCGCTGTGTTGATTCTTTCGCCGCGCTGCGATGGCCTGCAGTGGTAGCTGGTGATTGTTTGTCTTTGTTCGTAGAGGAAGGTTAAGACCTCCATGTCTCACAGGGCTATTGTTTCTCGACGCGCCGCGCTGTCTTGGTGCGCGGTGTCTTTGGCGACGCTGATGAGCTCTTGCGCGGGTCTTCCTTCGAACGACCGAGTGACTCAGCACAGCAGTGGTCTGGACGTGAAAAGCGTTAATACTTCTCCGGCGCGTGCGCCGGGACCGCTGGCGGGCGCTACCCCCGAGGCGATTATTGAAGGCTTCGTGCGTGCTGGCGTGGATAGTATCGAAAATTATGCTGTGGCGCGCCAGTATTTGAGCTCTTCTTTTGCGGGCCGTTGGAATCCCTACGGTACGACTCGTGTGTACCGTAATACGGTGCAGCCGCGTAGTGATGATAGCGGAAACGCTGAGGGTACGTACCATGTGCGTTTTCAGCAGACTGCTACGGTGAGCAGCCAGGGTATTACGAGTACCTTCCCTGAGGCTCAGACTGAGACTCAGGATTTCACCGTGGTCATGGAAGATAACCAGTGGCGTATTAGCTCCTGCCCGGATGGCTTGTGGCTGGATGGCACTGAGTTTGAGCGTGTGTTTAGCCCGTGTCGCCTGTATTTCTACGATCGTGCGTTCCGTTATGCTGTGCCGGATATCCGTTGGTTCCCGCATACGGATCGCTATTTTGAGTTGCTGGTGCGTACTCTGATGATTGGTCCGGCGTCCTATTTGAAGGATGTCGCGTTTTCGGCATTGAATGAGTCGATGAGCCTTGAGACCGCCAACATGAGCGATAACCAGGATGTTCTGGTTCGCCTTTCGGGCGAACAGCTGGACGACAACCGTTTGGCGCGCGTGCGTGAGCAGATTATGCACGGCTTGGAGAACTTCTCCGGTCTGGGTAAGACTGAGGTGTTCTATAACGGAACCTTGATTCCGGAGAGCTCACCGAACGGTTTCTCGGTTGTGAAGCTGAACCCGGGTGTTCCTGCCCGCACGGTTGCTATTAACTCGAATGGTCAGATGGTGGCGCGCGATGACTATATGAGTAATGCGGGCGAGCAGCTGCTTCTGCGCGGTGTGAGCCAGTTGAGCTCCCCGGCGATGGGTTATTCTGCGGATGTGTTCGCTTGTTTGGCGAATGATGCTGCGAGCCTGTACACGGTGTACCAGGGTACTGCCCGCCGTGTGTGGCAGAGTACCGCTCTGACTGCCCCTAGTTTTGATGCGTACGGCTGGGTGTGGGCTGCTGACGGTGAGGGCGTTGTGCGTGCGTTCAAGCCGGATTCTGAGGACGCGAACGAGCGTGAGCGCGGCGTGGATATTGGTTTGTCCTGGCAGCGTAATTTGATTTTTACGAGCGTGAACGTTTCGCACGATGGTGCGCGCATGGCGATTGTAGCGGCTACTGAGGGCGCGTCGGCGGTGATTATTTCCGGTATTGTGCGTGATGAGGCAGGTAAGCCTCTGCGCTTGACGGAGATGGTGCGTCTGAGCTCTTCTGTGACTCCGCGTAATGCCCGTTGGGCTGGCGACCAGAGCGTCGTGGTGGTGAACGTGAAGAACGGTGAGTCTGAGGTGATTTCCCTCAGTGGTGAAGAGACGAAGCTGGACCGTCTGGATGGTGTGATGAGCATTTCCACCGCAGATAATACGTCGAATATTATTGCCCACCGTTCTGATGGTTCGTGCTATCTGATGGAGGAGCGCGGCTGGATCCGTTTGGATACGACCCTGCACGAGATTAGTTACGCCGGTTAGCCTCGGGTACCGGGTATAGCGCGCGGAAAGGTTGCTTTCGGTGAGTTCAGAACAGCGTGGTTTGAACGGGTCTCTGACCGGGCTCGCTGGCGCTCTCAAGAGTGCCGGTGGGTCTTTGGGCGAGGTGCTGATGCCGCGTACTTGCCCGTGCTGTGCGGTGCCGGTCACTTATGGGGCAGGCTCGCCACTGTGTGAGGCTTGCTTGCCGCAGTTGCGTTCGGCGTTGGCTAAGGTGGAGCGAGTATATGCTCTGCAACCTCTTGATGGCGCGGCTGCTCCCGAGGTGCGTGCGGCATCCCGTTATGAGGGGATCATGCCGCGTGCCCTGTTGGCGTTGAAGAATGCGGGCCGTACCGGCCTGCTGCCCCTGTTGGGAGAGGGTTTGGCGCGTAGCGTGTATGAGCTTCTTCGGGCTCACCGGGAGGGGCTTCAGCCGGAGTCTGCTTCTTCAGTCCCGGTTGAGGTTCTGCTGATTCCGGCGCCGTCCTCTGCTCAGAGCGTGCGCCGCCGCGGCTATGCGCCGGCGAATCTTTTGGTGCAGGAGGCGGCGCATCAGCTTAATATGCGTCTGCCTGCCTCGGTGCGGGTGCGCGCTGTGGACGTTATCGGGTACGTTCCTCGCAACCGGCGGGGGAGCGGCGCCTCCCTATCTTCTCGTGTGGGTGCTTTTCTCCTCGGTGCCTCTGAGACAAAGAATGAGCAGAAGAGCCTGGGCGCTGTGGGGCGTGCCGAGCGGATGCACGGTGCTCTGCGTGTCATGGAGCCTGCCCTGTGCGCGGGTCGGGTGAGCGTTATTTGTGATGATGTGGTGACCACCGGTGCGACCGCCTCTGAGATGGTGCGTGTGCTGCAGGAATCCGGTTCGCGGGTGCTGGGCGTGTGTGCTGTGGCGGCGGTACCGAAAAAGGCTCAGATATAGCGTTTCTTGTAGTTAGTTGCAAGAGATACACGATTTTTGGCGAATAAAGTTCGCAGACGGACGAATAGCTATTATTTAGGCTAAATATTTGTCATATCTAGTGATATGAAACATGTTTCGTACTAGAATATAGACAAGGGAACGGCATTGGAGTCGAACCCCCGTACCGGGTCCAGCCGGACGCGGTATAAGCCCCCAACCTGGAGGGAATGATCGTGGAAGTCAACATCTACGGCCGCAATATCAAGGTCACCGAACGCCTGGAAGAGTACGTGAGCGAGAAGGTTCAGAAGTTCGCTCAGCTCGGCGATAACGTGAAGGACATCGACGTCAAGTTCAGCAAGGACGGTCACCTGGGTGGCGAGTCCATCCGCGTTGAGATTACCGTTGTTGGTACTGGCCCTGTCCTCCGTTCCGAAGCCCAGGGTCACGACAAGTTCGCGGTCTTCGATGAAACCTACGGCAAGCTCCTGGAGCGTCTGCGCCGTGCACGTGACCGCCGCAAGCTGCACAAGCGCGGTGGCAAGCACCCCGTCTCCGTGGCGGACGCTACCGGATCGATTCCTGTGGTTACCGAAGCAATTACCGAGATTCTGCTGCCGGATGTTCCGGTGGAAGAAGCAGCATTCGACAACAGCGAGGTCACCCTCGCCGACGAGGCCGCATCTCCCATCGAGATTCGCCACAAGAGCTTCAAGGGTGAGCGTCTGACTCCCGCAGAAGCTGTTGACCGTATGGAACTGGTCGGCCACGACTTCTACCTGTACATTGACAGCGAGACCGGCGCACCGGCTGCGGCATACCGTCGTAAGGGCTGGAGCTACGGCATCATTACTCTGGACAACGAGTAAAAACTAACGTACCTGCTGGATGCTGAGGCGTAAGGCTCTTTAGGGGTCGTACTCAGCGAGTAGGCTCAAGACCCGGGCGGTCTGGGAACACACACCGTGTTTCTCCAGGCCCCCGGGTTTTTCTTTGCCCTCCACACATCTGTTCCTTTAGACGGATGGGTCGGCTCTGCCTCGACCGGAGGGTGAAAGATTCGAGTGTCACCAAATGTCACCTCGTGGGCGCAGAGCGTAAAAAAGAGCTCGGACGGGCGAATTAGGCGGCTCTGCCATACAATATGTAGGAAGGCCTCACCGCGCGCACTTTCGCGCGCCCTTGGTGAGGGTACCGAAACAAGCAAGGAGTAGAAGCTCAGTGGCATCTTTCTTGGAGAAAATCCTCCGAACCGGCGATAAGAGGGTTCTGCGACAGCTCGAAGCGTACACTAAGGCGGTGAACTCGCTCGAGGACAGCTTCGCATCGATGACCGATGAGGAACTGCGAGCAGAGACCGACAAGTTCCGCGAGCGCGTCAAGGACGGCGAATCCCTCGACATTATGCTGCCGGAGGCCTTTGCGGTGGTCCGTGAAGCATCCAAGCGTACCCTGGGCAAGCGCCACTACGACGTGCAGCTCATGGGTGGTGCAGCGCTGCACCTGGGCAACATTGCCGAAATGAAGACCGGTGAGGGTAAGACCCTCGTTGCGACCCTGCCCGCGTACCTGAACGCGCTCAGCGGCAAGGGCGTGCACATTGTGACCGTGAACGACTACCTGGCTGAGTACCAGGCGAACCTCATGGGTCGCGTGTTCCGCTTCCTCGGTATGGAGTGCGGCGTGATTCTGTCCTCCATGGAGCCGGACGAGCGTCGTAAGCAGTACGCCGCGGACATCACCTACGGTACGAACAACGAGTTCGGCTTCGACTACCTGCGTGACAACATGGCGTGGACCGTGGAGGAGCAGGTTCAGCGCGGCCACAACTTCGCCATTATCGATGAGGTGGACTCCATCCTGATCGATGAGGCACGTACCCCTCTGATTATTTCCGGCCCCGCAGCGGGCGAAGCGAACCGCTGGTACGCAGAGTTCGCGCGCATTGCCGCAACCCTGCTCAAGCGCGGTGAAGACTACGAAGTAGACGAGAAGAAGCGCACCGTCGGCATCCTCGAATCCGGCATTGACAAGGTGGAAGACCACCTGGGTGTGAAGAACCTCTACGAATCCAAGAACACCCCGCTCATTGGCTTCCTGAACAACTCCATTAAGGCGAAGGAGCTGTTCACCAACAACAAGGACTACGTGGTCATTGACGGCGAGGTCCTGATTGTTGACGAGCACACCGGTCGTATTCTGCCGGGCCGCCGCTACAACGACGGCATCCACCAGGCGATTGAGGCGAAGGAAGGCGTCGAAATCAAGCCTGAGAACCAGACCATGGCGACCGTGACCCTGCAGAACTACTTCCGCATGTACGACAAGCTGTCCGGTATGACCGGTACCGCGGAAACCGAAGCGGCAGAGTTCATGAACACCTACGAGCTCGGCGTGGTGCCCATCCCCACCAACAAGGGTGTGCAGCGCATCGACAACCCCGATAAGGTGTACCGCGACGAAATCGCCAAGTTCAAGGCGGTCGTCAAGGACATTAAGGAACGCCACGAAAAGGGCCAGCCGATCCTGGTGGGTACCGCAAGCGTGGAGAACTCCGAATACCTTTCCCGCCAGCTGGCGAAGGCAGGCGTGCGCCACGAGGTGCTGAACGCAAAGAACAACGAGCGTGAGGCTGCTATTGTTGCGCAGGCGGGCCGTAAGGGCGCCGTCACCGTGGCAACCAACATGGCTGGTCGCGGTACCGACATTATGCTCGGCGGTAACCCCGAATTTGAGGCCGTCGAAAAGATGCGTGAGCTCGGCCTGGACCCGAACACCAACTCCGAGGCGTACGAGGCACGTTGGCCCGAGGTCCTGAAGGCCTGCGAAGACGCCGCTAAAGAAGAGCACGATGAAGTCACCAAGCTCGGTGGCCTGTACGTGCTCGGCACTGAGCGTCACGAGTCCCGCCGTATCGACAACCAGCTGCGCGGTCGTTCCGGCCGTCAGGGTGACCCGGGTGAGTCCCGCTTCTACCTGTCGCTGACCGACGAACTGATGCGCCTATTCAACACCGGCATGGCAACCCGCCTCATGGCGGCAGCCCCCGAGGACTCCGCATTGGACTCCAAGATCGTCAGCCGCGCTATCGCTACCGCCCAGTCAAACGTTGAAGGCCGTAACGCTGAACAGCGTAAGAACGTGCTCAAGTATGACGACGTGCTCAACCGCCAGCGCGAAGCAATCTACAAGGACCGCGGCCGCATCCTGCACGGTGACGACCTGAAGGAACAGATTTCCGGCTTCGTGGACGAGGTGCTGACCACCATCATCGACGCGCGCGTCGCTGAAGGCCACGCCGAGGACTGGGACTTCGACGAGCTCTGGAGCGCCCTCAAGCAGGTGTACCCCATCTCCATCACCGTGGACGACCTCGCTGAAGACGCTGGTGACCGCACCAAGATTACTCGCGACCAGATTGTGAAGGAAGTCCTGGCGGACGCACACCTCATCTACGATGAGCGTGAAAAGAGCGTCGGTGAAGAGAGCATGCGCGAAATCGAACGCCGTGTCATGCTGTCCGTCATCGGCGAGCGCTGGCCCGAGCACCTGTACGAGATGGAATACCTCAAGGAAGGTATCGGTCTGCGTGCGATGGCTCAGCGTGACCCGCTGGTCGAGTACCAGCGTGAAGGCTACGACATGTACCAGTCGATGCTCGGCGCGATCCGTGAAGAGACCGTGACCTACCTGTTCAACCTGGACCTGTCCAAGCAGCGCACTCAGGCTTCTGCCGTGCGCCTGGCTGAGCCTTCGCGTCCGAAGTTCCTGCAGTACTCCGCCCCGGATGAGGACGGCCACGAGCAGGTTCACGTGGAACGCTCGAAGGACAAGTAGCCTCAGCGTAAAAGCTGAAAACGCTATAGACGCAACAGAGAGGGTGCGAATCCAATACCGGATTCGCACCCTCTCTGTTTGTCTGTGTGTTTTGTAGGGGAAGCCGGGGAAGCCTTAGTCTTCGTCCAAGCGGCTCTGCGGCTGCTCAATCGCGGTAATCAGCCACATGCCGTGAATCAGGCGCATCTGCATGGTCACCACACGCACCTTATCCGCACAACGCAGCAGCGCCACCACCTCGTAGAGCTCATCGTGCACCTTCTGCGCTCGCACCCGCAGCAGAACCGGAGGAAGAGTCAACAGCATCTCTTGGCGCACCTGACGCGGGTTCTTCGGGAAGAAGGGCAACAGACGGTGGAAACAATCCGCTGACACCCACTGCGCCAGCTGCTGACGCGAACGACGAGCCGACATGATCTCCAGGTAAGCAATCGCCACACCCGCGCAACGACCCTCCAACTGGCGAGCTAGTGCATCCGCAGGACGCAGCGGGCGGCCCCTCTTCACTACCTTCGGGCGCTGCGCCGAATGCTGCTCATAACGCGGCAGCGGCAACAGCGAATAGACCGACGCGCTGTTCCGCCTCTGCACCAGAGCCATCGTGCCCTGCCCCTGCTCCGGTAGCGGAGCGACCTGCTCGGCACTCGCGGGCTGGGGCACCGACTGAGCCACCGGCTGGGAGGTGCGAGCCGCCTGACGCTTTGAATACGGGCTGGCAGGCTGGTTGTCGCGGGAGGCAGGCTGATGCGGCGGGGTCCACGGGGAACGGGGGAGAAGGTTGGAGAAGCTCATGACGGCTCCTTTCGGTGCAGGGTATGTGAGGTGAGTTGAGCGAACGAAAGACTGTTAGGATGAGGTGGAATGGGGTGGAAGACGCGGGTGAGGTTAGTGAACGGGCTGTTCGGGAATCTGCAGAACCTGCCCCTCGTAGAGCAGTTCGGCGTTCTGACCCAGAGCGTCCTTATTCGCCTCGTAAATATCGAGAGTGTAGTCGTAAATGGTGGAGGCGTCGGTGCCTTCACCCAGTTGCTCGGCGGCAATAGACCAGAGCGTATCGCCCGCCTGGACCGTGTAGGAGTAGGTGCCCGCCTCAGCGCGGGGTGGGGAGAAGAACGGGCTGCGATCCTGCAACGAGCCTGACGCCTCCGTGGGCTGAGGAGCCAGCGGAATATCGGGAATCTCTGCAGAGAGGGTCAGGGGAGCGGAGGCGGCTTCCGGGGTGATGCTGTCCGTGGTGGTACTGGCGGGCTCCGCATCTGAGACGGTGGCTGGGCTGGCCTCTGCAGTCGCGGTACCCATTGAATCTGTGGTTATGACCGCCGAAATGGTCGTTTGCGGCATGCCCTCCGTGCCGTTTACCCCGGCGTTGCTGGGCGTAACCACCGTAGCCTGCGCGGGAGCCAAGACCGCGCCCACTCCAAGAGCCGTGCCGCCAAGCGTCAGAACGATGCGGCGCATAAAACGCGGACGGAAAAACGCCGGAACCTTCAGCACCGCACGGTCAGTGTTGTGGCTCGAAACGCGCAAAGACCAAGCGTAGAAGAGCGCGTAGATAAAACTGATGAACCACCAGGCGGTAATGAGGGCTGCTACCGCGCCAGCGCAGAGCAGCGAAGCATCAGCCAGCGGGTGTGCCGAGGGGATGCGATGCAGGTTCACGCTCAACGCGCCCAAGACCGCCGCGGAAAGCAGGGGAGGGGCGATGAAGAGCAGCGCGTCCTGGTAGCTTGCCTTAGTGCCGGGCCCGATTGCAGAGCCGCCGCCAGCGGCTACCTCTGCACTGACAGTACGAGGCGCGGCTGCGGAGTGTGAGACTGCGGAGTGTGAGGCGAAGGTGGCAGGGCGTGAAGCGAAGGCAGCGGGGGCTGATCCCGGAGTGGAAAATTGATCCACGATGACCTCCAAATGGTGTGTTTGATAGCTTTTGGTGTTTCTTCATTTATACAGGAAGTCGTGTCAAAAATGAAGCAAAACGCATCAAAATGCATAAAAAACATATAATTTGGTGAAATTTGCTTCAAAAACCAGGCTCAAGAATCATCATTCGACCAGAAAGCACCCCGGTTCGTATCTGCACCCGCTACTCGGGTAGGGTCATAGCATGAGCATGGAAAAGTTCCTACGAGACATTGAGGCGCGCCTCGCCTCCGAACGCGCCTGGGATATGGAACAGGATGCCCGCCAAGTCGCCCGCGTCCACTATTCAACCATCACCCTCGACGACCGCCTCCTCGCACAAGTTGGCGGCCCCATCCGTATCTGCGCCACCGACATGCAAACCTACGAAGGTAAGCTCGAAATGGTCGGCGAAGAATGGGTCAGCATCGAAGCGCGCGGCGAAAACCTCATCATCCCCCTGCGTGGAATGCTCTGGTGGGAAGGCGGCATAGCTCCCGGACGCGCTGATGTTCGCCCCGAACGCTACCGCATGAAAATCCAGCTCGCCCTGCGCTCCCTCGCCATGGCACGCGAGCCCGTCCGCCTCTCCCTCGAAGGCGGCACCGTCAGTTACGATGGCGTGATTGAGCGAGTTGGCGCCGACTTCCTCGAATTGCGCCTGCTCAACGGTGGACAGTACCCGCGCATCCACGAACGCGACCAGTACGCGCGTGCAGCCTACGGTGCGCAGGGAGGTTACGGGCAGGCTGGTTATGGTCAGGGCGCCTCCGGCTACTCCCGTGCACCTCGCGGCGCTGGCGTGCGCACCATTCCGCTGGCTCGTATTAGCGCAGTTATCGCCCGTATCTCACGCTAAAAGCACGGGGTAAATAGTGGGCAGCTCAATTTGTGGGAACGCCCATAAAAACGCCTCGACAAGTATAAATTCCCTTATAAAAGCAACAATAAACACAAAAAGGTCCGCCCCTCTCCATTGAAATCTCAACGAGAGGAGCGGACCTTTCTAATACCACTCGAGCGTTGCGCCCGCGAGGTGCATGTCGAATGCTACTCAGCCTTAGCCTTTGCAGTGAGCTTGCCGGAAGCAATTGCCTCCAGAGTCTGCTCGTGGCGCTCGGTAATGTACTCTTCAAAACGAGAGCGTTCAATACGCCACTGGTTACGTCCACCAATCTGAATGGCGGGAAGCTCGCCGCTACGCACCAGAGCACGTACCTGCGAAAGCGAAACCTGCAGCTCCTCGGCGACGTCGCTCAGAGTGAGGAAACGAGGTGCAGTCATCGAATTGGATCCTTTCCGTGAGTGAAATCCTGGGCCCCTAGCTACCGTTAGTAGCCTTTCAGATAGAGTTCGTAGTGAACATCTATTGAGTACTTTCAGTATATGCCATCACCGTGAAATTTGCCTGCAAAAAGCCTTATATGAGCTGAAAAGTTATCTAATCGCCCCTTCAAAAGGGACGAAACCCAAAAATATTTCATAAACACGACTCTTGTTGAGAGCGAGTACTAAATGAAATATGCTGTTAGGGTTAGCGCCAGAATCCAGTCAAAGCACTAACGAACACACACCACTCGCTCATCGGTCAGTTGAACAACACCCGGAATCACCGCCGGCTTCCGCACCGAAAGGCACAACCACATCATGCGCATACGACAGAACGCGACGAAGCGTTCCACCCTCACCGAGCCCCACGCCAGGCGCCTCAAAAGGCCCACCGTCAAGGACTGGCGATTCATCCTCGGTGTACTTCTCGTGCTCGTCTCCATCACCGGCGTGCAGCTCTACGTGCAAGCCAACAACAGCAAAACCGAGTACTACACCGCCAAAAGCGAGATTCGCCTCGGCGAGAAGATCACCGAAGACAAACTAGCCCGAGTCGAAGCGAACATCGACTCCGCCAACGATAAGTACTTCACCCGCGCCGATGCCGCCCAGATGAACGGTAAAATCGCGATTCAGCGCATCCCCGCCGGCAACCTCATCAGCAAAGAATCCGTAGGCACCGAAACCTCCCCGGGCCGCCGCCTCGCAACCGTCAGCATTGACCGTGCGGCAGCCTCCGCACTGAAGGCGGGCGAGCGCGTGGACGTGTGGACCTCCGGCCCGCGCAACCCCGACACCAAGAGCGATAACCGCACCGAAAACGGCGCCCGCGCCATCGTCACCAACGCAGAAATCGTCGCCATCACGGTCGACGAGGGCGTGCTCGGCGCCAACGGCAAGGCAACCGTGCAGCTGTGGGTCAAGGAAGAAGCCCTCACCGACCTGGTGAAGGAAAGCAATAGCGACTCCAAGATCAGCCTCATCCCCGGCACCTACGGGGAGGGCCAGTGAACATCCCCGTCATCCTCTACGGCGATGACGGCTCGCTCTTGACCCGCATCGAATCCCAGCGCGGCCGCGTCTCCGTGGCGCGCACCGTGCAGGACTTCAGCGAAGCCGTCGGTATGGCGCACACCGGCATCGCCCGCGTGCTGCTCTGCGCGCACGTGCCCGCCGAAATGAGCGCCTCCACCGTGGATGCGCTCGCCGCCTCCGAAGTGCTCCTGGCGGTTATCGCCCCGGACAACCTGCCCCTGCCCACGCAGGCACACCGCATCCGCCCCGAAGCTGCCCTCGACGAGATTCTGGGCTCGCTTGAGCAGGCGGTGGATGCGGCGCTCGCCCGACCCGCCGTAGGCTACGGTATGCCCGCCCCGACCCCGAATCATGCGCCCGCGCAGGCGGTGCACCACCCGGAGGCCGCCTACGGTCAGGACGCCGGCTACGGATACGACGCAGGGTACGGCTACGACAGCGCCTACGGTGGCTACGGTTACGATAACGGCGGACACAGCCCGGCTGGGTACGAGTCGGCTGGGTACGGATACGACCCCGCCGCGGGTGCTGCTACAAATGCTGGTGCACACTACGGCGCCGACTACGGAAGCTACGGAATCGACCCCGCGGTGCCCGCCGGAAACGCGCCCGGTGCACCCGGCACACCCAGCGCGCATGACCCGGCGGAAGCCTCCTCCGTCGTGCCCAGCAACGAGGAATCCGTGCTCAGCCAGGCCGCCGCCATCGTCGACTCTTTCGCACCCGGCAACGACTACGCCCTGCATGTGCAGAACGAGAACAACGACGGCACTCTGCCGCAACACCCCGACATTAACCAGGACCCCGCCGCGCCCTCCCGCTATCAGCCCGGCCACCGCCTCGGCAAGATCGTGACTGTCTGGGGCACTCACGGCGCGCCCGGCCGAAGCACCATCGCATTCAACCTTGCCGCCCTCGCGGCGCAGCAGGGTCAGCAGGTCTGCCTCATCGACGCAGACACCTACGCACCCAGCCTGGACGCGCTCATGGCGCTCGAGGATACCGGCTCCGGCCTGGCAATTCTCTGCTCGGACGCCGACCGTGCCCAGCTCGACGAGAAGAAAGCCGGCGCCATCATGGAGCGCGTGCCCCTCAAAAACGGCACCTTCGACTTCTTGAGCGGCATCACCTCCTCCTCACGTTGGCCCGAGGTGCGCGCCCGCGCTTTCGCCGAGGTGCTCGAATGGCTCAAGCACCGCTACGACCTGGTCATCTGCGATGTCGCCGCACCCATCGAGGTGGACGAGGAACTGACCTTTGATGGTCCGGCACCGCGCCGTAACGCCGCGACCCTCACCGCGCTCGCCTGCTCCGACCGCGTGATTGCGCTCGGCGAAGCGGACGTCATCGGCCTGCCGCGCCTGATCAACCTCGCCCGCGAGGTGCAGGCACGCCCGGATCTGTTCGCACCCGAAACGGATGTGCAGTACTGGCTTAACCGCAGCCGCCGCGAAGCCGCCGGGTTCAATCCCGAGGCGAAGATGCGCGATAACTGGGCACGCTACTTGTCCATCCCGCTCGCCGGCGTGATTCCGTACGAACGGAAGGTCATGGACCGTTTGCGCCGCAACGGTGAGGCACTGCTGGAGGTGGCGCCCCGCCACGCGGTCGTACAGTCCTTCGAAGCGATGCTTGCGGGCATGTACGCGGTACGCCCCGGCGCGTAGGCCCGTCAGCTATAACTAGCGTTTGCTAAAAAGCCCGGCTTATCGGTATTCCTCCCAGAACATGGGAGCGCCGATACGCCGGGTTTTTGCGCCTTCACACGGGGGTCGAAACGGGGGAGTAGTGCGAATGCCTCACTGTACAACTGAGGGGTGCATCTCATTGCGCTGCGTCATATATGCGATTAAGAAGCGCGCTCCAAGAAATGCTCTGTAAACTATTCCACGTATTGTCGTTTGAATGGGATTTGCGGCGAACAAACCGTAAAATGGTTGAACACACCCGAACTTAGGGAAGCACACAAACATATGTCTTTTGCAGAAGGAATTATGAGCGCCTGCGACTTCGGTCCCGGCGACACTGAACGCGTTCACCTCATCATGGGCGAATGGCAGGTCATCTCTGACATCGCCCAGAGTGACCTGGTTCTATGGTTCCCC
Source organism: Rothia sp. HMSC069C10 (assembly GCF_001812205.1). Taxonomy (NCBI): domain Bacteria; kingdom Bacillati; phylum Actinomycetota; class Actinomycetes; order Micrococcales; family Micrococcaceae; genus Rothia; species Rothia sp. HMSC069C10. The sequence goes on along the minus strand of NZ_KV808297.1, from coordinate 304,092 downwards.
ACCGACTACGTTGTTGCCGACGGCAGCTCCCCGGACGCCGTATCCGGTCCCAGCGAAACCAGTACTTTCCGTGCCTTCGCGCACGTGCGCCCCTCCAATGTCCGAACCCTCTTCCACCACGACATCATCGATCACGACATGGAAGACGGAATCCGCGACGAAGCATACCGCGTCTGGATTGACCAGAACATCAGCACCTACACCGACGAAGGAAGCGGTGAGGGTGTTGGTGCCCGCCCGCGCGTACACGTAACCTTCGTGCCTATCGTGCGCAACAACCGCACCATTGCGTTGCTGACCAGCCACAAGATTGCCACACCCAGTGGCTACCCCTCCATCAGCGACGAGGTCTACGAATATACTGCCGACACCATGCTCTCCATGGTGCACTCCGGCTTGTGGCCCGACCCCCTCGCCCAGGGAAATAACACCCAGGGCAACCCCCGCGTGATCGACGGCATTATTGTGCTTGACCCCTCCGGTCGTGTGGTCGTCGCTTCCCCGAACGCGAACTCCATGTACAACCGCATGGGCATGACCGGCTACCTCGAAAAGCAAAACCTTGCCGACGTCACCCGTGCGATGCTTCCTGCCGGTGAACAGGCAGACGAAACCCTGCAGCTGGTCCTTGCCGGTCGTAGCGACCTGCGCACCGAATTGGTTATTGCCCGTGCTCGCGTGACCATGCGATCCATCCCGCTGCTGGTGCAGAGGCGCGCCCGCATCGAGTGTGAGGGCGCCGTGATTCTCTGCCGTGACGTGACCGAGTTGCGCCGCCGCGAACTGGAACTTATGACCAAGGACGCGACTATCCGCGAAATCCACCACCGCGTGAAGAACAACCTGCAGACCGTGTCCGCTCTGCTACGCCTGCAGTCGCGCCGTATGACCACTGATGAGGCACGTCAGGGCCTGGAGCAGGCGATGCGCCGCGTGGCAACGATTGCTACCGTGCACGAGGCGCTTTCGCAGGGCCTGACTCAGAACGTCGACTTTGATGAGCTGATTGAGCGTCAGTTCCACCTTGCCGCTGAGCTTGCTTCCCCCGGTCAGCACGTGTCTACCAAGCTGATTGGTTCCTTTGGATCTTTGCCGAGCCAGTTCGCCACCCCTCTGGCACTGGTTATCAACGAGGTTGTCGCGAACGCTGTGGAGCACGGCCTGGACGGCGAGACCGGCACCGTGACCCTTGAGGGTATTCGCGGCATCAACGATGAGGGTGAGAACATCCTCACCGTCGTGATTACTGATGACGGTAAGGGCATGGGCGATAAGAAGATTGAAGAGTCCGGCCCGAACGCCTACCGCCCGGTGACCGGTAAGGAAGGCCTGGGCATGCAGATTGTGCGTACCCTGGTGGCGAGCGAGCTGAACGGCTCGATTCGCTGGGAGGCTAATGAACCGAAGGGCACCCGCGTGGTGATTACCGCGGTGCTCGTCTAAGCCCTTCTCGTATGACATGTAGAACTGCCGCCGCCCCGAGTACGGGGTGGCGGCAGTTTGCTGTCTAGATAGGTTCTGTATATGGCAAAAGCGTGGTGCAGCGACATAAAGTCACTGCACCACGCTTTTGATGCCCTATTGAATACTCCGGAAGTTAGGATGCACGGCGGGCACGAGCTGCGCGACGCTTCATCGCACGACGCTCGTCTTCACTGGTGCCACCCCATACGCCGGAGTCCTGGCCGGTCTCGATGGCCCACTTCAGGCAGACGTCTACAACCTCGCAAGAGCGGCAGACAGTCTTAGCCTCTTCAATTTGCAACAGGGCAGGTCCGGTGTTTCCTACGGGGAAGAACAGCTCCGGATCCTTGTCCAAACAAGCTGCACGACTACGCCAATCCACGGTGGACCTCCTTCATGATTTACGGTCTCACGCGGTGGCAAGACACATCTATTTTCCTGTGCGCGTGTCAAATACATCCGCTGACGGGATGCTCACCCAGCGTTAGGGTGAAAATTGACTTATCAACTTTCGCATGTTGGAGCGGATGTGACAAGTACTTTTCTCTAAAAACTTCAGTATTACACTGAGGCATCTATCACTTAGGCAAACCTTTGTCTAATTGAGAGGGTGGGGAATCGCATGCTGACACACATAGTCTGCACCCCGTCTCATGGGCGAGACGTGGGCGGTTGGGTGAGCGGCACCTCAGGCATAATATAAAGCGGTACCTACCCCTGAAATACCGCACCGACGACGAGGCGGTGAACCCAAAACAGGGGAGCGCCCACCCGCTAACGCACCAGCGCATCAGGCCGAATACACCCCGGTCTGCCGCCGACACTACCCATGAGGAGCCCACCGTGACGTCACGCCCGTTCAACGTCATCTACGCATTCGTTCTGACCGAAACCTTCGCGGCATACATTCTGATTCGCGGTATCCTTTACCCCTTTATCGTCAGCGGAATGTCCACCGCTCAGGCGATTGTGGGCGGTGTGCTCCAGGTGCTCATTGCCGCGGGCATGACCTACTTTGGCCTGCGTTTCTACCGCGGCCGCTTCGGTTCGCGCCTGCCCATGACCCTGATTACTCTCTGCACCCTGTGGGTCACCGCAAGCACCCTCATTATGAACGTGAGTGCTTACGGCCTGAATATCGGCCAGCTCATCACGATTGCGGGTGTTATTGGCGCGGCGGCTGCCTTCATCTTCGTGCTCATGCCCAGTAGCCGCCGCTATATTGAGGCGGTCACTGAGGAGTCGGGCGAAGAAGCGGAGAAGTACAGCCGCCGACGCCGCTAAACCCCTAGAGCGTAAACCCCTAACGCCGCTAAACCCTAGATAGCTCGGCGCTAGAGTGCTCAGCTTTAGACCGCTACCGGCACCTTCTGCGTAGCTGTTACAGCCTGTGCAGCCGTGGTCAGTGCCAGGGGAACCTGCGCCGCACACACGGAAGCACCATCCACCACCACAAGACGACCGGCGGGCTGCTCGCCCTGCGTGAATCGATCCAGCGGCAGCGCGGTCACCGTGCACATGTCAGCATCCGCCAAGGATGCGGGTGCGAGCAGAAGCGCACGCGAGCATCCCATGAGCGCAGCCAGCAGCGGTGAGGAGGCGCGCCTCGGCCACGGCGTGTAGGCGACCAGCATCGCGCGGAACTCACCGCGACGCTCCAGAAGTAGCTGCTGAACGGCGGGTTGCAGGTACTGCAGGTCGTCAATGAGCACGAGCGTCTGCGCGGGGTTCTTCACCGAGTCCAGGAGCGCACGGGTACGCTCCACGCTCGGCGGCTCACCCGACGCTCCGCCATCACCCGAGGTGCCGCCAGAACCCTCAAGGATGAGGGTTTCGAGCTGCGGGTTGAGCTGAGCAATACTCTCCAGCAGGGTGCTTTTACCCGCGGACCGGGAACCCTGCACCGGAACTACCGCGCCAGCCGGGGCGCTCAACCACACCGGCATCTGCCGGCGATCAAACGCGACCAAGAGCTTAGCGCCCTGCGGATTGCACGCGGCGTGGGCGGCGGTCACGTACTCGGTCGAGGGCATGCGATAGTACTCGGGGAACTGCCGCAGAAGAGTGCCGGGGTGAGTGCCTGACCCGTTAGAAGCGCTCGTGGCGTTACCCTGCAGAACCTGAACCAGCTCCTGGAAACCCGCAACGCAGGGCGAAAGAATCGACGCGCTCAGCGGCTGATCCCCAATCAACTCCTCGTTAATGGCACCCTCCACGCAGTAGTGGCTCTGTGCCGGGGTCGGGTAGTCCTTGCTCGTTGAACGCATCAGGTCAGCGTCCAGGAAGCGGCGGCTCAACAGAGTGGAATGCGCCGCAGCGGCGAAACGACCGCGCGAGTTCAACGCGGAGGTGAACACCACCGAATAGCCGCGACGGCACCCCTGCGAGAGCAGATCGTAGAGCAGGTTCTCCGTATCGGGTTGGCGAACCAGTGCCTCCAGCCAACTGTCCAGACCGTCCACGACAATGAGCGGGCGGGTGGAAGCCTCGGTACCCCACAGGTTCGGGGTGCGCAGCTCCTCCAAGCAGAACCGCAGATGCGAAAGCTCCTGTGCACCCACGAGCGACTCAAAGGCACCGGCGTAGGGTTCCAGATCGCGGTAGAGCGCACCGTCAGAGGTCAGCAGAACAACCGGCGTGCGGGCGGCGAATGCCTGAGCTAAAAGCCCGTAAAGCATCGGGGCTCGTTCGGCGCTCTGCGCCAGCAATGCCAGCGTCTGCTGACCCGACCAGCTGATCGGGCGGCGCACACCGTAGCGGGCAATCTCCAGCTCACCCAATAGATACCCTTCGGAGGCAACGCCAGAGTCTGCAGGCTCCTGCGGGGTAGCCGCCGGGTCAGTGCCGTACGCTACCGGTTTGCTAACCGGCGCCTCCACCACGGGCAGCGGGGTGTTCTCGGGAAGCTCCGGTGGAATCGGGCAGTACTCATCCTGAACCGCTGCATTCTTCTGAAGACTCCTCGGCGCGTACTCGCGTTCATAGAGCGCACGAATCTGCTGCGCCGAACGAATCAGCAGCTCATCCTCATTACCGCCGCCCTTCTGAACGGCAGAAGCGGCAGACAGCTCACGCCAGCCGCCCTCCTCAAGACCCAACACCTGCACCGGACGGGCATCGCTGCTCGAGGGGACCGCATCCACCAGCGGGGCGCGGAACGGCAGGGAACGACCATCCGGCAGGCGCACATACCCGGCACCCGGATGCGCCGCCGAAATATACGCCGCAGACTCATGCTCCAGCAGGTTATAGGAATCCTGAGCGCTCGCCACGCGCAGGCAAATGCTCGTGGCAATATTGGCGCGAATATCCTGCGAAATAGCACCCTGCGGACGCTGAGTCGCCAACACCAGATGCAGACCCAGCGAGCGACCAATCGTGGCGATGCGCATCAGCTCAGCCATAGCATCCGGCATGGAATCGATGAGCATGCGGAACTCATCCACCACAATCAGCAGCTCGGGGTAGCGCGGAGTCGTGCCCGCCGCCTGGCAGGAAGCCAGGTAGTCGCGGTAGGAGTTCACGCCGATTGCCTGCAGATCCACCTCGCGGCGGTGAATATCGGCGCGCAAAAATTCGAGCGCACGCTCCACCGCCGACACATCAAAATTACTCAACACGCTGAGTGCATGCGGCAGCTGAGCCAGAGGACCCAAACCAGCAGAGCCCTTGAAATCCACCAGAATCAGGCCCAGACGCTCGGGCGGGTAACGTAGCGCAGCGCTGAGTACCAGCGAACGCAGCAGCTGCGATTTGCCAGCACCGGTCGTGCCACCGAGCAACCAGTGCGGACCGTGCTCAGATAAACCAATATTCAGCGAACCGCCCGAAGAAACACCCAGGTAGCAGCGAATATCGGAGGCGTAACGCTGAGCAGACCAGCGCTGCAGAACAGACTCCACCGCCATGTCATCGGCGCGGTTCTGCTGCTGAAGAGATGAGAACAGATGCGCCGACTGGTGCACCTGCCCCTCACTGAGCGCGCCCTGCTCCTGCTCGCACCCGGCGCGGTACAGGTTCTCAAGAGCGGCACAGAACGCCTCGAGGCTGAGCCCATCGGCGTGCTGGCACAGACCCTCACACGCCAGAGGATGCACCTGGTAGACACCCTCGGTGGGCTGCACCGGAGGCATCGCATAGCCCTGCGCGCGGTAACGGATGCTTTGACGGTGGCTACCCTCACTCGCGCACTCAACCCAGGCGGCACCAAAAAGCGCACCGGGTGCATGTGCGGAATTATCACCCTCAGCACTGCCCAGCACGCAGAGCGCAGGGGCGTTCATCTTCTGCTCACGCGGGGAGGAGAGCGCGCGGGATTGCGAACCCTCAGCGATAGCACCGGAGGTTAGTGCGGTCAGCAGGGGAGCGTAAACCGCGCTCGCATGCTGCGGCATGAGAATCAGCGGCGGAACCGAGGAAGAAAGCTCCGACTGCAAGCTGCTCTGCAGAGCCTGCAGATATTTCTCCTGCTGCGTACCCGGCAGACAATGCACACTCACGCCCGGCACCACAGCCAGAGTTTGTAGCAGGGCGTTCATACGTTTCTGCGCACTATTGTGAGCTTCGGCCAGCAGAACGTGCACCGAACCCGGATAGCCCGCCACCAGCTGCACCAGGTAGGCGCGCAGATGCGCCTCCTCCAGCTTCAGGTAGTGACCGAGAGACGGGGTGGGGAGCGGTAGATAGTGGGGTGCATCCTGCTTCTCCAGAGCGCCCAGCGGGAGGTTGCGGCCGCGCAGGTAGGGCTGGCGGGGACCGCACCCGAGCACGATAGCCGGGTAGTCATGCAGGGCAGAGGGACCCGAAATCGCCAGGTCGCCCGCAGTCGGCAGGGTGAGGGCACGTTCCTTTTCCTGCTCAGCCGCCTGATGAGTTTGCTGCGATGCGGCACGGTTCTCCGCCCGACCGCCAAAGAAATGCAGAAGCATCAGCAACGAAGACGCCGCAGACATCAGCAGAAGGAACCACATGCCGGTCACCAGCGCAATAATCAGGCCCACCACAATCGGAAGGCACACGCTCAACAGAATCTGCTTGAGCTTACGCGGCGCGGGAGGGTTCACCACCACCGGCTCAAAGGGGTTGCCGGCGTCGCCCAGGGGAGCAAGCGTCTGCGCGGGTTCGCCAGGGGAAGAACCGGGGGGAGCGGTGGCGCTCGCCTTCTTAGTGGTGTGTTCGCGGTCGGCGCTGGGTGAGGTGAGCATGCAGAGTGAGGAGCCGAGGCGGAAAGGCTCGTCCCAGCGCAGGATGCGCGGCTCGGCGCCCTGCGCCTTCATACTGCCATGTGCCTTCTCGCTGCCCTCGCTTGCGGCGGGGCGTTTCTCGATCCAGCGGATGCCGGAGCTATCGGCGTAGAAGCTGCCGTGCACCGGCTTGAGGAAGGGGTCCTGCAGGTGAATGTGGTGCGGCTGTTCTCCTCCACGGGCAGGTAGTGCCGCCCTGCCGAGGCTGGTGCGGCCGCGGCTGATGGGGAAGGTTGCGCCCGCTTCGGGTCCGCGCAGAATGTGCAGGAGGCTGACGGCGGGCGCGCCCGGAGTTTGAGATTCGTTCGGAATGTGGCTGTTTGGCGCAATCGAGGCGCCGGCGGGATCCTTATCGTGTGCGGGGCGTAGCTGGAACGTCGTTTCCTGTGCCTGAGCGTGCGCGCCGGGTGCAGGGTGCTGTAGAGCTTGGTTGAGTGCCTGATCTAGAGCCTGCTGGTGTACGCTACCGGGGCGCAGCTGTATTCCGGTGGGTGCCGCCTCGCCGTCGAGTCGGAGTACTCGGGGGTAGGGGAGCGCGTTGGTTGTGTTGTGGTGGTCGAGAAAGAAGAGAGTCATACCCTCAGAAAACATTAAAAAGTATTAAAGCTCAATAAATTATCTGTGCATAAACTAACATGTTCGTATTTTTTGAATTTTTCGCCCTATTTTTCAAAAAATTGTGGATAAACCACCTCAATCACCTCTCGCATACACCGGTGCGCATCCCCAAAAGTGCTGATGGGGGTACCTCTTTGTAGCGTGTGAGAGCCATGAAACGCCCCCTCGAACCACCCCTTGCGCCTACAGTTCTAGGTGGCGGCGAATTACCGCCGCAACTAGGGCAGGGTGAATATTTACCCGTAAATAAAATTCCTTCACCATGGGTAGACCGTAAAAATACGCAGAAGAAAGAGCTGTCTCAGACCGGCGTGACCTCGGGGTTCGCGAAGAATATTCACTCGGGGAAAGAGCGTGCGAACAATAGTCCAAAAGCCCCTAAAAACACGTCATAAGTATGCGTAGTGCTTGATAAACAGGTATCTTAGATTATGACTATATCCATCACGGGAGGGGCTTTTTGTACCCACCCGTGCGGATTGCGGCGCGACTGAGAACCCTCGGATGTGTCCAATCTGGTAGGTGAATACCGCCCTCGCAGAAGCGGCGGTGCGCCGTGATAATACAGGAGAAAACATTGACCGCTGACCTCGTAGTAGTCGGTTCGGGCCTCTTTGGTCTGACCATCGCAGAACAGGCTGCCACTGAGCTGGGCCTGAAGGTTGCCCTGCTGGACCGCCGTTCCCACATCGGTGGTAACGCATACAGCGAGAAGGAGAAGCAGACCGGTATTGAGGTGCACCGCTACGGTGCGCACCTGTTCCACACCTCCAACGAGCGTGTCTGGGAGTACGTGAACCGTTTCACCGAGTTCACCAACTACGTACACCGCGTGTACACCCGCCACAACGGCATCGTGTACCCCATGCCGATTAACCTGGGTACCATCAACCAGTTCTTCAACGCAGCTTACTCTCCCGCAGAGGCAAAGGCGCTCATCGCTGAGCAGGCTGGCGAGCTGGCTGGTACCGACCCGCAGAACCTGAACGATAAGGGTATCTCCCTGATTGGTCGCCCCCTGTACGAGGCGTTCATCAAGCACTACACCGCTAAGCAGTGGCAGACCCCGCCGGAAGAGCTGCCCGCATCCATCATTTCCCGCCTGCCGGTTCGCTACAACTACGACAACCGCTACTTCAACGACAAGTACGAGGGTCTGCCCGTTGACGGCTACGCAGCATGGCTGGAGCGTATGGCGGCGCACCCGAACATTGAGGTGCACCTGAATACTGACTTCTTCGAGCCCGGTCACCAGTACTCTCGCGAGAACGTCCTGGGTCAGATTCCCGTGGTCTACACCGGCCCGGTTGACCGCTACTTCGACTACGCTGAGGGCGACCTGTCCTGGCGTACCATCGACCTGGAAGAAGAAGTCCTGCCGATTGAGGACTTCCAGGGTTGCTCCGTGATGAACTACCCCGATGCTGATGTTCCCTTCACCCGCATCCACGAGTTCCGTCACTTCCACCCCGAGCGTGACTACACCAAGGACGCAACCGTCATCATGCGCGAGTACTCTCGCTTCGCGAACAAGGGCGACGAGCCGTACTACCCGGTCAACACCTCCGTGGATCGTGAGAAGCTGCTGGCGTACCGCGACCTGGCTAAGGGTGAGAACAACGTGCTGTTCGGTGGCCGCCTGGGTACCTACAAGTACCTGGATATGCACATGGCTATCGGCGCTGCACTGTCCATGTTCGACAACAAGATCCGCCCGCACTTCGCTAACGGTGTGAAGATCGAGTCCGGTGGTGTTGACGCATAACCATGGCTGATAAGACTTTGAAGAACCTGCAGCGGGTTATTTTCCCGAGCGCGGTTGAGACTGACGTCGTGCCCCTGTACGTGGATGCGAGCGTCGCAACCGGCGTTCAGCTGCCGACCCGTATTGACGGCGACGCTTCGACCTCCATTGCGGAGGCGATGAACACCTCCGGTCAGTCTGTGTCGAACGCTAGCGCGAACCGTGATGCCGCGAACAGCCTGAACAGCCGCCGCTCCATCACCGTAAACGCGGGCCAGAGCCTGTCTTTCGGCACGTACTTCAACGCGTTCCCCGCTTCATACTGGCGCCGCTGGACTGACCTGAAGAAGGTCGTGCTGAGCGTTCAGACTCGCGGCGAGGGCATGGTCATTGTGTACAAGTCCAATGGCCGTGGCGTGATTCAGCGCGTGGATGCGAAGCTGCTCTCCGGCGAGGAAACCAACACCTTCACCCTGCCCCTGGCACCGTTCGGTGACGGCGGCTGGTACTGGTTCGACCTGGCTGGCACCACCGACCTTGAGCTGGTTGAGGCGAACTGGTTGGGCGACATTGAGCCCCGCGCAGACGTGAAGGCTGGTCAGGCAACCGTGCAGATTACCACCATGAACAAGGTGGAGTACTGCATTAACAACATTCGTGCTCTGGGTGAGAGCCCCGAGATTTTCGATGCTGTGCACGAGTTCCTGATTGTGGATCAGGGCACCCAGAAGGTGCAGGATCACGAGGATTTTGAAGAGGTCGTCAAGCCTCTTTCCGGTAAGTTCCGCATCATTAACCAGGGCAACCTGGGTGGTTCCGGTGGCTTCTCGCGCGGCATGTTTGAGGCTGTCAACAACGGCTCCGATTACGTGCTGCTGCTCGATGACGACGTTATCGTTGAGCCCGAGTCGATCCTGCGTATGGTGACCTTCGCGAACTACTGCAAGGAACCCACCATCGTGGGTGCGCACATGTTCGACATGTTCGACCGTTCGGTCCTGCACGCGTTCGGTGAGGTTGTTGACCCGTGGCGTAACTTCTACGCTAAGCCGCACGATGACATGGCTATGGGTCACAACCTGGGCCACCACAATCTGCGTAACACCCCGTGGCTGCACCGCCGCGTGGACGTGGACTACAACGGCTGGTGGATGTGCCTCATCCCGACCACCGTTATCAAGGAAATCGGTCTGTCCTTGCCTCTGTTCCTGAAGTGGGATGACGCTGAGTACGGTCTGCGCGCTAAGGCCGCGGGCTTCGCTACCGTGTCCTTCCCCGGTGCGGGCGTGTGGCACGTGTCCTGGACCGATAAGGATGACTCCGTTGGCTGGCAGGCGTACTACCACGAGCGCAACCGCCTCATTACGGCGCTGCTGCACTCGCCCTTCGATAAGGGTGGCCGCGTGCTGCTGGAGTCCCTGTTCTTGGACGTCAAGCACACCCTGTCCATGCAGTACTACACCGAGGCTGGCCGCCTGATGGCGCTGGAGGATCTGCTCTCCGGTCCCGAGCACCTGCACCCCTCGCTCTCGCAGCGTCTGCCGGTGATTCGTGCGATGGCTAAGGAGTACCCGGAGTCTCAGGTGAAGCCGAACGTGGATGACTTCCCGGCTATCCAGACGAAGAAGCCTCCGTTCCGTGGCCGCCGTTCCTTCGCGTCCCCCGGTTACAAGAAGCTTGCTTCGTGGACCGCTAAGACTGTTGCTCGTCAGCTGTTCAAGCCGGTGAGCGAAGAGGCGAAGGCTCACCCGCAGATTCAGCTGAACTACGGTGAGACCAACTGGTGGACCCTGTCGAAGTTCGATTCGGCTCTGGCGACTAACGCTGAGGGTACCGGCCTGTTCTGGTACCGCCGCGACCCCGAGCAGTTGAAGTCGAAGCTGGCTCAGGCAGCTAAGCTGCACGTCCAGCTGGTGACCGGCTGGGAGCAGCTGCGTGAGCAGTACCGTTCGAAGGCTGCAGAGGTTGCATCCTACGATGCGTGGGCTAAGACCTTTGCTGAGCATACGGATTCTGAGCTGACCCGATGAGCGATTTGAAGTCTGTTCCCCTGAAGGCGCCCGGTCGCGGCCGCGGCATTCTGGATGCGATGAAGAATCGCTACCTGCTTCGACTTCTGGTCGATAAGGAAATCCAGGTCCGCTACCGCGGCTCGGTGCTGGGTATTCTGTGGTCCTACATTAAGCCGGGTGTGCAGTTCCTGGTGTTCTACATTGCCATGGGTCTTTTCCTTGGCCTGGAACGCGGTATGCACAACTACGCTGTGTATCTTTTCTCGGGCATGATTGCTATTAACTTCTTCTCGGAGGGGTTCGGCAATGGTGCTCGCGCCATGGTGGTTAACAGTGCTCTGATTCGCAAGATTTACCTGCCGCGTGAGCTGTTCTCGCTGTCTACGGTGTGGGTGGCTCTGGTGCATTTTGTGCCGCAGATTGTGGTCATGCTCCTGGCGTGCTTTGCGGTGGGCTGGCATCCGTCCTTGTTGGCTTTTGAGTCGATTCTGGCGGGCATGCTCATCGTGATGCTGCTGTCCTATGGTCTGGGTCTGATTTTCGGTGTGGCTAACGTGTTCTTCCGAGATTCGGAGAACATCGTGGACATGCTGCTGATGGTGGCTACCTGGTTCTCGCCGGTGCTGTACTCCTGGACCATGGTGCGTGACACCCTGTACCCGTGGGTGTTCAACGTGTTCATGATTAACCCGCTGACCGTTGCGGTGGAGCTGTTCCACTATGGCTTCTGGCATCCGACGCTCCGTCCTGAGGATTTGGCGCTTCCTGCTTCGCAGGTGGTTCCGCATCTCTTCAGCTTCTGGACTCCGATCGCCATTGGTATTTCTCTGCTGACCGTTTTGATTGGTGATTTGCTCTTCCGTAAGTTTGAGGGCAACTTCGCCCAGGAGCTCTGATTCTGTGGATATTAAGAAGCTTGAGTTCCCGCCGGTGAGCCCGGACGCTCCCGTGGTGATTCACGTGGAGAATTTGGTGAAGCGCTTCGTTCTGCGCCACACCCGTTCGATGAAGGAAGCTTTTGTGTGGCTGATTAAGGGCCGCAAGGGTGATCTTTCGGAGAAGTTCAATGCGCTCAACGGCGTGAGCCTGGATATTCGTCAGGGCGAGCGTGTGGCTCTTCTGGGTCTGAATGGCTCGGGTAAGTCCACGCTGCTGAAGATGATTTCTGGTGTGATGCGCGCCGATGAGGGTGAGGTTCTCACTCGCGGCAATATTGCGGGTCTGATTGAGGTGGGCGCTGGTTTCCACCCGGATCTGACCGGTCGCGATAACGTGTACCTCAACGGCGCGATCTTGGGTATGACCAAGGAAGAGATTGAGGCTTCCTTCGATTCGATTGTGGATTTCGCTGAGATTCACGACTTTATCGATACTGAGGTGAAGTTCTACTCTTCGGGTATGTACCTGCGCCTGGCATTCTCGGTTGCGGTTCACACGAACCCGGATATCTTCCTGGTGGATGAGATTCTTGCGGTGGGCGATGAGCCGTTCCAGAAGAAGTGTATTGCGAAGATTCAGGAGCTGTGCTCTGCCGGTAAGACTCTTGCCGTGGTGAGCCATGACCTGGATTTGGTGTCTAAGATTTGTGACCGCGGCGTGGTGCTGGAGCACGGTAACCTGCGTTTTGACGGTCCGATTAAGGAAGCTGTGAAGGTGATTCGTGGCGGCGACTAACCGCTAGGTGATTGCTTGTGATGGGGCGTGTATTCCCGTTGGGGGAGTGCATGCCCCTTTCCTATGCCCGAAAGTTGCGCACGGGAAGGCGCTGCTGCTGCTGGGTAGGGTTCTTGCGTTTTAGCAGGGGAGGCTGCGGCTTTTAAGACGAAATGTTACGTGTGCACCGAGTGCAATATGGCAGTGATTAGCGGTGAGCGGTTCGAGGTGCGTACCTGCAACTGTTCTGTGAGTCACAGCTGACTAGGTGTTTTGGATTTTAGTGCACGTTGGGTAACGATATGTGCAATTCTATGCATCAAAAATACTCAAATACTATACTCGTAAATATTAAGGGGCATTTTATTACATTTTGATAAATTTGATGCGCTGAGGGTAGGGTGATGGTGGCATTGATGTATCAATGCTTCACCGTATTCCACACAACCACACCACACACAGCATCGGATCATTTCAATGGAGAACACCGTACTGGATACCCGGGCGGAGCATCTAACTCTGCTCGAGGAAAATATCCGTGAGGCAATGCGCCACCGCAGCCTGGACCCGCACGAGGACCAGCGCGCCGTTCGCGGGCTCATTGACGAGCACCTGAACGATTACGAACAGCGCCGCACCCGCATCTCCCTGCCCGATTTGGGCGACCGCGAATCCGTGATTCAGCGCCTGCACGATGAAATCTGCGGCTTCGGCGTGATCCAGCCGTTCCTCGATGATGAGAGCGTTGAAGAAATCTGGATCAACTCGCCCGACGAAATCTTTATCGCCCGCAACGGCGAAAGCGAATTGACCGGCCTGCACCTGAGCGCCGAGGCGATCAATAGCCTGCTGGAGCGCATGCTCAAGCCTTCGGGTCGCCGTGTGGATCTTTCCTCCCCGTTTGTTGATGCATCCCTGCCGGATGGATCCCGCTTGCACGCGGTGATTCCGGATATTACCCGCAGGCACACGAGCATCAACATCCGTAAGTTCGTGGTGCGTGCCCGCCGCCTGCCCGATCTGGTGCGCATGAACTCGCTGAGTGCTGGCGCGGCGTCCCTGCTGCATGCGGCAGTGGAGAGCGGCATGAACATCCTCGTTTCGGGTGCGACTCAGGCGGGTAAGACTACGATGCTGAACTGTCTGTCGGCATCTATTCCGCCGCGTGAGCGCGTGATTACGTGCGAAGAAATCTTTGAGCTCGCGGTTCCGCTCCGCGATGTGGTGGGTCTGCAGTGTCGCCAGCCGAACCTTGAGGGCACCGGCGCGATTGAGTTGCGCCGCCTGGTCAAGGAGGCTCTGCGTATGCGCCCGGACCGCATCCTCATTGGTGAGGTGCGCGAGGCGGAATCCCTGGACATGCTCATTGCGCTCAACGCGGGTCTGCCTGGCATGTGCACGATTCACGCGAACTCGGCACGTGACGCGGTGACCAAGATTTGTACCCTGCCGCTGCTGGCAGGCGAGAATATCTCCTCGGCGTTCGTGGTGCCGACCGTGGCGTCCTGCTTTGACATTGTGGTGCATTGCGGCCGCGATTCGCGCGGTCAGCGCCAGGTCGAAGAGATCAGCATGCTGGGCGGCCGCGTTGAGGACGGCGTGATTGAGATGTCCCCGCTGTTTGTGCGCCGTGACGGTCAGATGGTGTGCGTGGCGTTGGAGCTGCCGAACCCGGACCGTTGGATTCGTGCCGGTCACCGCCCCGAGCAGGTGCTGGCTGCGGCGAAGGCGGGTCAGTAATGCCCCTGTTTCTGAGCCTGATTTTGGGGTTGGGCGTCTGTCTGATTTACCTTTCCTGCTTTCCTGATAACGGCAAGCCGCCGAAGCCGAGTAATGACCCGGCGCTGGTTGTGGCGTTGCGTAAGGCGGGTATGCATTCGCTGACTCCTCGCACGTTCATGTGGGTGAGCGTTGCCAGCGGCGTGACTGCCTCGGTGTTGTTGCTGATGGTCACTCAGCTGCTACCGTTGGGTCTGCTGGGCCTGATTGGTGGTTTTGTGGCGCCTCGTGTGGTCGTGAATCATCGTGCTCGCGCGGCGGATGCCCGTATTTGGCAGTTGTGGCCGGATGCGGTGGACCACCTGCGTTCGGCGATTCGTGCGGGCCTGTCCCTGCCGGAGGCGCTGATTCAGCTTTCATACCGCGGCCCGGAAGAGTTGCGTGATGCCTTTGCCCATTTTTCGCGTGATTACCGTGCGTCGGGTGAGTTTGTGCCGTCGCTGAACCGTTTGAAGGAGTACCTTTCTGACCCTGTGGCGGACACCATCATTGAGGCTTTGAAGATTGCCCGCGAGGTGGGCGGTTCGGACCTGGGCAAGCTGCTGGGCACGCTCAGCGATTTTCTGCGCGATAATGCCCGCACCCGCTCGGAGCTTCTGGCCCGCCAATCCTGGACAGTGAATGCGGCTCGCCTCTCCTGCGTGGCGCCCTGGTTTGTGCTGTGTCTGATGGCGACTCAGCCTGCCGCGCGCATGGTTTATAACTCCTTTGCCGGTGCGATGCTGATGATTGCCGGTGCCGCTATTTCTTTGGCGGCGTACCGTCTGATGCTGCGTATTGGTGAGTTGCCGCGTGAACGGAGGGTTTTCGGGTGAACCTGCCTCTGATTTTTGGTCTGCTGTTGGCGGTCGGCGTGGGTCTGATTCTTTCGTCGGTGCTGAATACTCGCAGTATTTCGTTTTCTGATCGTGTGGCGTCGCAGCTGCGCGGTGAGACTCTGCGTGAGTCGCTGTTGAAGGAGCAGGAGCGTCGCGAACCCAGCCTGCTGGAGGCGATTTCGGCGTTCTGCGCGCCGCTTCTGCGTTCGCTGTCTTCGTCTCTGAGCGGCTCGTCGCTGAGCGATAGTTCGGTGCAAGAGCGTCTGCGTCGTGCTGGTTCTTCGCAGAGTGTGAGTGCGTTTCGTGCTGAGCAGCTGCTGTGGGCTCTTGCCGGTGTGACCGTTATGAGTGCCTTGACCGTTATCGGTGTGGTGCAGGAGCGTTTCTCCATCCTGGTGGCTCTTGTGCTGGTGCTGGTGAGCGGTTTGAGCGGCTTTCTGGCGCGTGACTGGTGGCTGGGTGAGGCGGTGACTAAGCGTGAGAAGCAGTTGGTTGCTGAGTTCCCGGCGCTGGCGGAGATGATGGCTCTGTCGGTGACGGCGGGCGAGTCGGCTCTGGCGGCTTTGGAGCGTATCTGTTTGACCTCTCGCGGCGAGTTGGCTCGTGAGTTTTCTGAGATTTTGGCGCAGACCCGCACCGGCGTTTCGCTGCTGAGCGCGTTGCAGGAGTTTGCGGAGCGTACTCGCGTTCCGGCGTTGAGCCGCTTCGTTGAGGGTATTGCTGTTGCGATTGAGCGCGGCACCCCTCTGGCTGATGTGTTGCGTGCGCAGGCTCAGGATGTGCGCGATAACGCTAAGCGTGAGCTGATGGAAACAGCCGGTAAGAAGGAGATTGCGATGCTCGCCCCGGTGGTGTTTTTTATCCTGCCGCTGACGGTGATTTTTGCGGTCTTCCCGGGCCTGTCGCTCATGCGTTTGAACTTTTAGATTTTGCGGCGGGTACACACCGTACCGGCCGCACCGCGGTGGGCTGGGCTGATTGCCCGGTGCGCCGCACCAACCACACACTACACCCTTTGATTGAAGGAGAAAATCATGTTCCGTCGTTTCCGCACCACCCTCACCGTGCTGATTGCCCTGGCTATCGCATCCGTGCTGGCTCTGCGCCTGAAGAACAAGCAGGATGACCCCGAGCGCGGTGACGTGCCCGGCTGGGTCATGATCACCATGATGAGCGCCGTGCTGGTTGCCGCTATCCTGGCGATTGCTCAGCCCGCTCTGACCAAGATGTTCAACGATGCGATTGCTCTGGTTCACCAGTAATGCGTAAGCCCCGCATCGCTTCTGAGCTGACTGCCGCTGAGCTATCCTCCGCGGAATATTCTGTGGAGGAGAGCGAGCGCGGTGATGCCAGCACGGAATTCGTCATGGTCGGTGCGCTGTTGGTGTTGCTGACTATGGCGATTCTGCAGGTTTCTTTCGCCCTGTATGCACGAACCATGTTGGTGGATGCTGCGGCGGCTGGGGCACGTTACGGTACGATGCGTGACCGCACTCCGCAGGAGGGCATGGAGCGTACCCGTCAGATGATTGAGGGGGTTCTTCCGTCTTCGTATGCTGAGAATATTTCGTACCGTCAGAGTAGTGATTCTACGGGTGTGCGCACTTTGGAGGTGACGGTGAAGTCTCCGTTACCGGTGCTGGGCCCGTGGGGTTTTCCGGATTCTATTGAGGTGAAGGGGCATGCGATTTA
The DNA here is from genome assembly GCF_001812205.1 of Rothia sp. HMSC069C10. Classification (NCBI taxonomy): domain Bacteria; kingdom Bacillati; phylum Actinomycetota; class Actinomycetes; order Micrococcales; family Micrococcaceae; genus Rothia; species Rothia sp. HMSC069C10. The sequence continues at coordinate 287,069 of NZ_KV808297.1, read as the reverse complement.
TGCGGAGCATCGTTCCGGTGATTAGTGACTTTTCGCTTCGGCAGCGGGTGAAGGAACGCCTGAAGAGCCGCTCTGATCGGCACAATCCTGAAGAGGGCAGCACCATTGTGGAGTTCCTGGGTTTGGGTATTACTCTGCTCATCCCGGTACTCTACGGCATTCTGACGATTTTTAGCTTGCAGTCTTCGGTAATGGCGGCTCATGCGGCGAGCGCCCAGGTGGTGCTGTATGTGCAGGAGCAGCCGCAGGACTCGTCGGTTGGCCCGGATTTGGCTCAGCGTCTGGCGGTGCATGCTGCCGCCGATTACGGGGTTGAGCCCTCCGATGTGAGCGTGTCGTTGAGCTGTGCGTCGGGGGAGTGCGTCTCGGGTACGAAGGCGTACGCCACGGTGACGGTTCAGGCGCGTTTGCCGCTGCTGCCTTCGTTTATGGGTGGCGGCGTGATTCCGGTGAGTTCTCATGCGACGAGTTGGGGGTCTGGTCATGCTGATTCCTAATGGTTTGCTGGCTCGTGCCAACATGAAGATTCGTGCCCGTGCGCAGAGCCGGGCGCTCGCCTCAGGCCGCCTCGCCGCTGACCCGGTCGCCTCAGACCCGGAAGAGGGCAGTATTGCCCCGCTGATTGTGGGCATGCTGGCGTTGCTTCTGCTCATCGGTTCGGTGACGGTGGCGATTACGGGCGCGTATCTGCAGACTCAGCATCTGCAGGATATGGCGGACGCTCAGGCGAACTCGATTACCCGCACGATCCGCACTCCGGAGGAGGCGAACGGTTCGGCGGCGTGGGAGTATGCGAGCGCGTATCTGGCTGAGGTTCAGCCGGGGCAGGATTTTCATGCGTTGCGTCTGGAGAATGTGTCCGTGGATTCTGATCACAGTGTGCACGTGTACCTGTCGGCTCGTATTCGTCCGCCGCTGCTGTCGATTCTGGTGCCTGATGGTATTGAGGTGACCGCTCATGGTTCGTCGCGTTTGAAGACGAGTCAGGGCCCGTCCAGCGACTAGGGGCGTTGTGAGCCCCCATAGACTGCGAGGGCGCATCCGCAAGGTAGTGTAACGGCTAGCGGATGCGCCCTCGTTTTATGCCCTTTTTATGTCTTCGTTGCGCGGCTTCTGCCCTCTGTATGCCCCATCCTTCTGCGCTGTGGGCTGTTGCGGGCTGTAACGGCGGGACTTTCTGGCAGTTTCGCGATAGTGTTAAAAGCTATGGCATCCTTCGACTTTTCTGCTGAGATTAAAGAGCTTCGCGCGATCTTCGACTCTATTGCTGCTGTGAGCGATATTGAGGGGATTGAGCGCGCCATTGAGGACCTGTCTGCGCAGGCTGCCGCACCCGATTTGTGGGATGACGTGGAGAACGCGCAGAAGGTCACGAGCGCACTGTCGTATAAGCAGTCAGAGCTGAACCGTTTGCGTTCGCTGTCTTCTCGCATTGATGATGTTGAGGTGATGGTGGAGCTTGCCGAAGCGGAGGATGAGGAGACTGCCGCCGAGCTGCTCGCTGATGCTGAGCGTGAGTGCGGTGAGATCCGCGCCAAGCTGGAAGAGCTAGAGGTGCTGGTGCTGCTGTCGGGTGAGTACGATCAGCGTGAGGCTGTGGTGACGATCCGTTCGGGCGCCGGTGGCGTGGATGCTGCTGATTTTGCGGAGATGCTGCTGCGCATGTACCTGCGTTGGGCGGAGAAGAACGGCTACCCGACGAAGGTTCTGGACACCTCCTACGCTGAGGAGGCGGGCCTGAAGTCGGTGACCTTTGAGGTGAACGCGCCGTACGCTTTTGGCCGCCTGTCGGTGGAGGCGGGTACTCACCGCCTGGTGCGTATTTCGCCGTTCGATAATCAGGGCCGCCGCCAGACCTCGTTCGCGGCGGTTGAGGTAATTCCTCTGATTGAGCAGACGGATGCTATTGAGATTCCCGAGTCTGAGATTAAGGTGGATGTGTTCCGCTCCTCGGGCCCGGGTGGTCAGTCGGTGAATACGACGGATTCGGCGGTGCGTATGACTCACTTGCCGACCGGTATTGTGGTGTCGATGCAGAATGAGAAGTCGCAGTTGCAGAACCGTGCGGCGGCTTTGCGTGTGCTGCAGTCTCGCCTGTTGCTGTTGCGTAAGGAGCAGGAGGACGCGAAGAAGAAGGAGCTTGCCGGTGATATTAAGGCAAGCTGGGGCGATCAGATGCGCTCCTATGTTCTGCATCCGTACCAGATGGTGAAGGATCTGCGTACCGGCTATGAGGAGGGTAATACCTCTAATGTTTTGGATGGCGGTTTGAACGCCTTTATTGATGCTGGTATTCGCTGGCGTGCTTCGGGGCGCGCGGCTGAAGAGAGCTAAGACGTATAAGGATTGAGTGATGGCTCAGAAAAAGAAGAAAGACGCGAAGAAGGACCCGAATAACGCGATTATTGCCCAGAATAAGAAGGCTCGCCACAACTACAACATTGTGGATACCTATGAGGCGGGTATTGTTCTGCTGGGTACTGAGGTGAAGTCTCTGCGTGATGGTGGGGCGTCCATTGTGGATGGTTTCTGCCAGGTGACCGATAACGAGTTGTGGCTCGAGGGTATTCATATTGCGGAGTATGGTTACGGTACGTGGACGAACCATGCGGCTCGTCGTCGCCGTAAGCTACTGCTGCATCGTTCTGAGATTAATAAGTTGGCGCAGAAGCTGAAGGAGACCGGTTACACGGTGGTTCCGTTGAAGCTGTACTTCTCGAATGGTCGTGCGAAGGTTGAGATTGCTTTGGCGACCGGTAAGCGTGAGTACGATAAGCGTCAGGCTTTGCGTGAGCGTCAGGATGACCTGGAGGCGCGCCGCGCGATGCGTTACCGCAACCTCGGCTAGGGCTGAGGCAACAGCGGGATGCACGGCTGATTCGGTGACTGCTGGTAGGGGCAGGGCGCGGTTCCTCGCGTATAATGGTTGAAAATTCGCGGTGTACCGCGAGCACCATACGTTTTTGAGGAGACACATGTCTGAGAACCCGAACTACCAGCAGAACCCGGGCGAGTTCATCCCCGCACCGCAGCAGGCACCGGCATACAACATGCAGGGTGGCTACCCCGGCTACCAGCCGACTCCGAGCTCGGCTCTGGCGATTGCTTCGCTGATTCTGGGTATTATTGGTCTGCTCACTGGCTTGATGTTTTTTGGTGCTGTTCTGGGCCTGGTCGGCGTGATCCTGGGTATTGTTGCTCTGGTGAAGGTGAAGAACGGTACCGCATCCGGTAAGGGCATGGCGATTGGTGGTATTGTCACCGGCGCGCTGGGCATGATTGCTGCTGCTGCTATGATGGTGCTCGGCATTGTTCTTGCGAGCCAGTGCGTTGAGAACGCGGTGCAGGATTCGAACGGTAACTACGTGTGCACCATGGCCGGTCAGACCATGACTCTGACTCCCGAGGACTACGACGCTGCCCGCCGTTAAATCACGTTGAGTCTTTGAACCGTTGAGGGACCGAATAGTGTTGAACTATTCGGTCCCTTGCTCTTTTTCTGCGCTGAATCTGCCCGATTGGTGGATTCTGGGGGATGATTCTGGAATCTTGGACTTCATAGATGACCCCAATGACGGCTTATTTATATAATGGAACCGAACTCAGCGCGCAATGGTGCGTTGGGCGAGTATAAATTGTTCGCTGCAACTGTGAAGGAAAGAACGACGGATGTCTGAGAATAACTACGGAAACAACCAGGGGAACGCGCAGAACCCCTACGCTGCTCAGCAGCCTAATTCTTCCGCCCAGAGCTCGTACGGTCAGGATTACGGCCAGGCTCCTTCGGCACAGAACACCTACGGCCAGGATTACGGTCAGAGCGCATCCGCTCAGAACACCTACGGTCAGGCTCAGCAGCAGAACGCTACTCCGCAGAACTCGACCCAGCAGAACCAGTACGGTCAGTTCGGTGCGCAGCCTTCTTCGCAGAATGCTTACGGCCAGAACGCTGCTCAGGGTACCTCTGCCCAGGGTGCTTCGGCTCAGGGCGCTTCGGCTCAGAACACCTACGGCCAGCAGCAGTACGGCTACGGTCAGGACGCTTCCTACCAGGCGCAGCCCGCTCAGCAGAACCAGTACGGTTACGGCCAGGACGCCTCCTACCAGGCGCAGCCCGCTGACTACAACTACCAGCAGAACTCTTACCAGCAGCAGCCTCAGCAGGATGCTTATGGTTACGGTCAGCCCGCAGGTTACCCGTATGCGGCTCCCGTGACGAAGAAGGCTCCCGGCATGGCGCTGGCGGCGATGATTCTCGGTATTGCGGCTGTGCTGACCGGTTTCTTCGTGTTTGGCGCTCTGCTGGGTATTGCCGCAATCATTCTGGGTGTGCTGTCCCTGAAGAAGACTAAGGAAGTTGGCGCGGGTAAGGCATTCGCGCTGACCGGTATTATCACCGGTGCGGTGTCTGTCCTGATTTCGATTTGCATGCTTTTCGTATTCATTTCTTTCTTCCAGACCGCTGAGAAATGCCTTGAGGTTGGTACCGAGGACGGTCACGGTAACGTGGTCTGCCAGATTGGTGACAACCCGAACAACCGCATGACTGTTTCTGCGCGCCACTAAGGTTTGACCGCCTAATTTTGACCGCCTAATTTTGGCTACCCAGTGCGGTACGCGAACGGGGTGGGGCTCCTAGATATTCTGGGGCGCCTCACCCCGTTTACTGTGCCCGTGATTTTCTGCACCGATTTTCTGCGCCCACCGTTGATCCGGGTGTGTGCTGGAGGCGCGCTCGCTGTACCCTCTGCGTCTGTTCTTAGCTGGTGTTCTCTATCCTGGTGGTCTCTGTCAGTGAGCGTGCCGCGTGTGTGGGGTAGGGGGGGACTTGCACGCCGTTAAACATCTTAGATATACTGAATCTCTACCGTGTTTGAATGGCACCGCGGCATCAAGGTATGTCGAGGAAAACTTTCAGAAGACGGTGGGCTTTTTGATAAAAGCATAGGGGGATGATCGGTTTCGACGATGTGAGTTGAGATGGGTGAAGCGTGCCGAGGATGCAGGGTTATCTCGTTAACGCCCTCTGCAAAAAATTAAGTGCAGAATCTAAGCGCACTGACTTCGCACTCGCTGCCTAAGCGCGAGTTGCCGTCTGTCGGCCTGAGCATGCCTTTGGCTCAGTTACCGGCATCGACTTAAAAGGCCACTGCTGCTAGCCCTTGTTGCGGGGGTTAGTGGGACTTTTACGTAACTAGGTTCGTCGGTATATGTGTTTATGCAAGTACCGGAGCCGAAAAGTAGCGTTCGCATAAACTGCGCACGGAGAAGCCCCGTTGACGCCACATCGGACCGGGGTTCGATTCCCCGCATCTCCACGATCTCCCAACCGTCCGCTATCCCCGCATGGGGTGCGGCGGTGATTATCGGTTCCAATCCAGAGGAAGAACCGCGGTAGGTTTCTACCACCCGGCAGGACGCCCCACGGCGTCACCTGCCGGGTATTTTTATGCCCAATTGTCGGTCTGTATTGTCGGTCTGTTCTGGGGTGTACCGGCGTGCTCGTGGGTTGGGCGTCAAAAAGTTTGGGCTAACGTCAAAAAGTATGGGCTGGCGTCGAAAGGTTTAGACGGACAACATCTTCATCCGCACCGACCCTGCCGGGACCATCAAACCCGACAAAGAAAAATCCACCGAGAAGATCGACGGCGTGGTGGCCACCATCATGGGCCTCGACCGCGCGATTAAATGCGGCAGCGGACCCGACACTGAGAGCGTGCATGACAGAAGAAGCATATTTTTCATGTAATGTAAATTTACGTGTTACATCTGGCGAGACTCTCTGATAGACTGCTGAGTAGTGATGTAAGATACATCACTATGTGACGTGGGAATGCAATCACAACCGCAATTTCTGCTTGGAATTGGGGGCTAGCTGCTTCCACGATTGCAAGAGCTTTAGGACCAGCATTTGTTGGTGGTTTTGGAAAAGCCCTTGGAGGTCCGGCAGCAATTGCCGCTGCGCTAGCTGTTGCAGCAGTGTCCTGCACTCTCACTCTTTAACCTGGGAGAGGTCCAATGCGTACGAAGAATATATTTACACTAGGATTTTTTCTCACTATTGTTCCGGTGTTCTGGGTGATTATCTCATTTGCCAGAGACTGGGAGTTCTTCGATCCAGTATCAATTCTAAGTGCAATTTTAGGAGGTCTTTTGGTCACTTTTGCAGCCAGAAGGACGCTTGAGAGTGATTCAAAGTTCCCTAAGGGACCCCCTAAAGGACCTAGTGTGTAAAACATCGCTTAGAAGTTTCTAAGAGGAAGAACCGCGGTAGGTTTCTACCACCCGGCAGGACGCCCCACGGCGTCACCTGCCGGGTATTTTTATGCCCAATTGTCGGTCTGTATTGTCGGTCTGTTCTGGGGTGTACCGGCGTGCCCGAGGGTGCTCAGGTGACCGCATTGTAACGAGAACGTCATCAGAGAAGACGAAAACGCACCCTATGCCGTAGTATCGAAGGGTAGATATCGTTGTTCGGTGTCGGCTGTTCATTCAACCTCACCGGCAATGTACGAGAGCAACCCAAAAGTCGCTCATAGTGGCGCCACCGCTACGATGCGGTAGCCGCTATGACGACTGTTCAAGGACACACCATGGAAAACCAGATTCCTGCCCCCTCCTTCCCGGAGCAGAGCAACGCAAACTCCCAGCAGCCTGTGGGCGCCCCCGTTGGCGTAGCACCCGGCGCTCCCCTCGGCGCAGCACCCGCACCCGCCCTGGGCGTGGCACCCGCTAACGTGCGCGACCGCGACGACAGCTACCAGCGCATCCCGGACATCTACCGGGTGCCGGCTGAGCACCGCCGCCCCTACGGCGAGACCACCGGCGACTTCCGCGGCCCCGGCTACTTCTACTCCATCGGCGCGTTCGGTGCCTCCCTGGGTGCCCTGGCGCTGACCCTCTACGCGTGGGTTCAGGTCGCGGCACTCCACTCTGAAGCAACGCTCAACTCCCGCGGTTACAGCTCCTCTGCGTATAGCTCCGGTCTGAGCCCCAACATCATGGTGATTGCTCTGCTGCTCGTGGGCCTAATCCCGGTAGGCGTGTCTATCTGGCTTGCCATCTACTCGGCAAAGGTGAACGCCGGTCACACCACCAAGTACACCTCGAAGATGACGACCTTCAACATTCTGGCGTACATCATCTCGGGTCTGAGCCTGCTGGGTCTGCTCGGCACCCTCACGATGCTGTCCTAAAACAGGCAACGCTTGCTCTCATAGCGATACATAGCGAGGCGGCGGCTTTCCACTCACCGGAAAGCCGCCGCCTCGCTATATTGTCACCGTCACCGGGGGAGCAGGCTAGGGTTGGGGTGCGAGCGCCTCCAGCACCTGCTGCTGGACCGCCGCAGTATTACTTGCCACCAGGGACACCGGGCGCACACCGGCGGCCGAAACGCCCGCGTGCTCGGGCAAATCACCCTCCAGGGTGGAGGCGACGCCGCCAGCCTCGCGAATCAGCGGCAGTAGCGCCGCCACCTCATAGAAAGACAGGGATGCGTCCATGACGGTGTCCACGGCACCCTCAGCGAGCATACACGCCGCCCAGAACGAACCGTACGCGCGGGAACGACCCACACAACCCAGAAGCTGTACAAGCTCGCCAGAGCGGTCCACAGCGCCTTCAGAGGCCGCCTTCCAGGAGGAGAGATCGGTGTACGCGGCAGACAGCTGATCCAGCTGAGTCAGCGAAGACACCTCAAGACGAGTCGCCTGCGCCAAGGACTTACCCGTGTACGCGCCCGAACCGCGAGCAGCCCACCAGCGGCGACCCAGCGCGGGTGCAGACACCACACCCACCACCGGCTCACCCTGATCCAGCAAAGCAATCAGAGTCGCCCACACCGGCACGCCGCGGCGAAAATTATCCAGCTCAGCAATCGGTGCAATCACCCACTGGCGCGCCGCCTGACCGTTATAGCCGGCATGCGCACCGGCAATACCGTCACGAGTACGCACACGCGACAGCTGCGCGCGTAGAAGCTCCTCAATCTCCTGAGCCACACCCGAGGCGTAATCGGCAGGCTCCTGCACCGGTACCTGCGGTTCTACGGGCTGCTGAGTAGCCTGCTGCCATGGCGCCAACGGCGCCGCGGCGGGTGCCGCCTCCGCGGGCTCTACCACCTCGGATGCGGGGGAGAAGACCGGGCGGTCACGAAAACGCATAGCGCTCACACGATCGACGCTATCGGCAAGAATATGCGCAAGACGCAAATCGTCGGTGTACTGCTGGGGACGGCTCATAGTAATGCTCTTCTTCAGTATCGGTGATGTAGTCAGCAAAAATGTGTGTGCGGGAGAGGACAGAGAACCCTAGACAAGCGCGCCCAGTTCCTTCTCCGAATCGCCCTCTTCAGGAGTCAACAGCAGCAGCTTACGCAAGGACTCCAGGCGGGCGGGACCGCTCTCACCGGCACGACCGGCAGCAACGTACGCCTCCAGACCGCACTCGGGAGCCTGCGCCGCGTGCGTACACGCCTTCGGACAATCCGCCGCACCCGGCGCCAGGTCCACGAACGCCTCCACAACGGTCTCCGGCGGCACATGCGCCAGACCGAAAGAACGAATACCCGGAGTATCAATAATCCAGGTGCCCGGCTCCATCGGGTCGCCATTCGCATTCACCGGACGCAACGCCAACGCCGACGAGGAAGTGTGACGGCCACGGCCCGTCACCGCGTTCACATGACCGGTCGCACGCTCGGAGCCGGTCAGCGCATTCACCAGGGTCGACTTACCCACACCCGAATGACCCAGAAGCACCGACACCTGACCCAGCAGCTCCTGCAGAAGCTCCTGAACCGGTGCCGACTCCAAACCGGCAGCGCCCTCCTGGCTCGGCGCCAAACCATCCGAAGACGAGGACAGCACAATCTTCAAACCGCTCGCCGCATAGTAATCCAGCAGGTTCTGCGGGTACCGCACATCGGTCTTCGTAATGCACAGGATCGGCTCAATCCCGGCGTCAAATGCCGCCACCACGGCACGGTCAATGAAACCGGTGCGCGGCTCCGGGTTTGCCGCAGCAACCACAATCACCAGCTGCTGAGCATTCGCCACGACCACGCGCTCCGACGGGTCGGTGTCATCGGCGCTACGGCGCAGAATCGAGGTGCGCTCGCCCAGACGCACAATGCGCGCCAGGGTATCCTTCGCGCCGGAGGTGTCACCCACCAGGTCCACAAAGTCGCCGGTTACAATCGCGGTGCGGCGTAGCTCCTTAGCGCGCGCCGCAATGAGGGTACGCTCCTTCTCGGTACCCTCATCCACGACGACCGACCAGCGGCCGCGGTCCACCGTAATGACCCTGCCACGAATCGCTTCTTTGAAGGTCGGGCGGTCCTTCGTGCGGGGGCGGGAGCCCTTCTTGTTGGGGCGCACGCGCACATCCGACTCATCCCATTCGGAGAAATCGCGCACGTTCATGCGGGAAGAACCCATTTAGAAGACCTCCTGGTCAGCGGTAGCATCAGCGGTGGAGGCGCCGGTCTGCCATTGCGCCAGCATGTCCTCCCACATTGCGGTAAATTCGGGCATGGTCTTAGCTACGGTGGCTACGTTCTGCACCACCACATTGGGGCGGCGCAGACCAATAATCGCCGCGAAGGTCGCCATACGGTGATCGTCGTAGGTGCGCGCCAGAACCTGCGCAACCTCCGCGGCAGCGGGGATGGGCGCCTCAATCACCAGCGAATCGGCGGTGTCGTGGGCGGTACCTCCCAGGCGGTTAATCTCAGCGGCGAGCGCTGCGAGGCGGTCCGTCTCATGACCGCGCAGATGCGCAATGCCGGTCAGCTCAACGCGGCCATTCACGAAAGCGCAGGCAGCCGCCATGGTCGGCGCCAGCTCGCCACCGGCAGACAGGTCAAAGGAGAAATCACCCTCGGGAAGCTCACGGGGGCCGGTCACGGTCAGACGGCCCTCAGCGTAGCTCACCCGGGCGCCCAGCGCGGGCAGAAGCTCACGCCACATATCGCCCACCTGGGTCGTACCCGCCGAAGAATCAGCCGCGGGGGCGGGCCAGTGAGGAATAGTCACCGACTCGCCGGTGACCACGGCGGCGGCAAGGAACGGGCCGGCATTCGACAGGTCCGGCTCAATGGTCATCTCAAAGCCGGGGAAGGAACCGGGGTGAACCGTCCAGCGGTACTCGCCGCCCTCTGCTTTGTCGCCTTGGTTCGGGTAGTGCTCCTGCACCCGGATACCCATCTGGCGCAGCGCCTCCACGGTCATCTGAATGTGCGGGATGGACGGCACCGAAGAGCCCTCGTGCACCAGCACCATGCCCTGCGGCAGGCGAGGCGCCATCAGCAACAGCGCCGAAACGAACTGGGACGATGTCGAAGCATCAATACGAACCACGGGCGCCTCAGAAACACCCTCTGCGCTCGCCAGGCCGGGGGAGCGCAGCACGAAGGGCAGAGCGTTCTCGCCCTGCTCACAATCCACCTGCACACCCAGCTGACGCAGACCCTCCAGAACCGGACCCATCGGACGTTGACGGGCGTGCGGGTCACCGTCAAAAGCGAACTCACCCGGCAGCAGCGCCGCCAGGGCGGGCACAAAACGCATCACGGTACCGGCAAGACCGCACTCAATCGACACGGTGCGCGACTGAGCGGAATCGGACTGCGCCTGTGCGGAATGCGCTTCCACAAAGCTCAGGGGAGTGACCTTAACATCCGGACCGAACGGCGAATCGGTCGGCACCAGCTCAATACCCGCACCCAGCTGACGCAGCGCCTCAATCATCAGCGCCGAATCGCGCGAATGCAGCGGCGCACGCAAATACGAGGGGGAATCAGCCAGAGCAGCAAGCAACAGATAACGGTTCGTGAGCGACTTAGAACCCGGAATATGCACCAGCGCGTTCTTGCCAGCGGCTTCGCTGGAGGCGGGTGCCAGGGGAGCGGGCCAATCACCGGGGGAAAGCTGCACTGCTGCGTCGCTCATATGTCCTCTTCTGGGTCGAATCACGGGGAGGCGCAGGCTGTGGTGCGCTGCGCCGGTTGACGTCTACCCCTATTCTACCGGTTGAGGGTTTGCGAGCCGCCGAGGACTCCAGAGGTGAGATAGGCAATGCACACCAGGTAGTGCGAACCAACCAACACGCGTAAAGGCGGTGCACCGTTATTGGTGCACCGCCTTCACTCATCATCAGATGTCTATACCCCCAGCGGGGCAACAGCTTGAGGCAGCTTAGAGGTTAGCCTCGGCGCAGAACTTCTGCACATCCTGCAGTAGACGCGCCTTCAGCTGCTCGGGCGCCTGCTGAGCGCACGAAGAACGCATCTTCTCACGAATCATCAGCTCAAAGTCCTTCACATCCGCGCAGTCGGGGCAGGCATCCAGATGCGCCTGAACTGTGCGCAGCTGCTCGGGGCTCAGCTCCCTATCGAGGAATTCATAGAGGCGCTTGAGAGACGACGAGCAGGGCTGGCCGCCGCAATCCTCCAGCGGCTCAGAAGCCGCGGAGGCTTCGGGGACAGAAGAATTCTTGTCTGTGGTTGACATCGGGGTTCCTTTCACACGGAAGGTATAAAGCGTTAGGGGAGTCTAGCCCCAACCTCATGGGGGGGGGGGG